>NZ_JBHFNP010000170.1:0-126185 GCF_041929235.1 Microseira sp. BLCC-F43 | reverse complement strand
TAAAGAGGGAACCTGCTGCATTAGTCTGCGAGCAGTATGAGCCTCAATTAATAGACGCTTCTTTTTCAAACTTTGAGCCTGCCTTTGTAGTCGTTGCCATTCACCGATTGGGTCGGCGACCTTTACCACAGTTATATTTTGGAATTAATTCATTTTCGACAAATTTATCAAACTTGTCTAAGTAAATATTCGCAAGGATTGGGCTTAATATTGCTCGGGTGTGGGCTTCCACTTAAGGTGGCATAGAGGCTAGTAATAACCTCTCTCGACCCTACCGGGTGGCTTCAGCATTCTTGTCATCGGTACTCAGGAGAAGGTAAGAAGCTACATATTGAGCCAACATCAGAAAGGCTTTGCTGAAATTGGTGCTTGGAGTAATATTATTCCAGTCCCCAATTGTCCCGGTAAGTTCATGAGCATATTGAACAAAATCCCAACTGAACAGGAGTGTAGTGACAGTTAGACCTCTAGAATAACTCTTGTGGCGTAGGCATCCTGCCTGCCCTTGAGTTTCTTTTCTGAAGAAGTCTATTTGACTGTATGTTGTTATGTGATTACATTGTAATCACATAACTGGCAGGCGCAGTCATGGGTACAGTAATCAGAACCCGTTTAGTCAAAATTGGCAACTCTCAGGGAATTCGCATTCCTAAACCTCTGTTGGAGCAAAGTGGTATTTGCGAAAAACTGGAAATTGAAGTTTAGGATAGTTGTTTGATTATCCGTGCAGTTCCAAAGTCACGTATCGGTTGGGAGGAAGCATTTGCAGTTATGGCAGAGAGGCAGGATGATATCCTACTCGACAATGAAACTACTACAGAGTGGGAGCGAGTGGAGTGGGAATGGTAGTTCAACGTTTTGATGTTTTTTTAGTTAACCTTAACCCGACAATTGGTAGCAAGATTCAGAAGACAAGACCTTGTGTGGTAATCTCACCTGATGAGATGAACAAATACATCGCTACAGTCATCGTTGCTACCATGACTACGAAGGGTCAATCCTATCCCACCCGCGTACCTTGCCAATTTCAAGGTAAGGATCGACAAATAGTACTAGATCAAATTCGCACTGTTGATAAAACTCGATTAGTCAAGCGACTCGGTCAGAGCGGTTCTGATGAGCAAAAGGCTGTTTTAGAGATGTTGGCTGAGATGTTTGCTGAGTAACAGGATCGATCGCATTTCGGGTAAATTGAGCTAGCGATCGATCTTGATATAATTAACGCTGTGACTTAGGTGCGATCGCTGCCATCTTTTGTTAAAATATTCACTAGATATTAACTCATTATAAATCAAAAAGTAACAATGACACTCAAAGAATTAGAAGCCCAACTCCTAGCCTTAAGTACGGCAGAAAAAGCACAAGCAATACAACTATTAGCCCAAAGTTTAAGTAATGTTTGGCAAGGAATTGAAAAAACTCCCGGCGTCTGTGGCGGCGATGCCAGAATCGCAAAAACTCGCATCCCTGTTTGGTCGCTGGTCAATTATCAACGCTTAGGTGCGAACGATGCTCGAATCTTACAGGATTTTCCTCATTTGAGTGCAGAAGATTTAGTCAATGCTTGGGCTTATGCAAATGCACAGGTAGAGGAAATTGAAGAGGCTATCCATAGAAATGAGGAACATAGAGAGTTGCGCGAATGGGTTTCGCAGCTGCCTAAAAACAGTCCGAGTCTATCCGATGAAGCCACCAGGCGCGACAGTATTTACGAATAATGGCGAGATATCTGCTTGATACCAATGTTGTTTTGCGTTTCGGCAATCCTGCTGATGTGCAGCATCACCTGGCAACAGAAGCAATATATCGTTTATTGACCCAAGGAAACGAATGTTTTCTGACGGCGCAAGTACTTATAGAATTCTGGGTTGTTGCTACAAGACCCATTGAAGTTAATGTCTTGGGGTGGACTGTAGAACAAACACGCAGCATCATAGACCAACTGCTCAATCGCTTCCCATTGCTAGAGGAATCCTCCCAGATTTTCCCCAATTGGTTAGATTTAGTCACAACCAGCAAAGTTATGGGGAAGCGTACTGATGATGATCGGATTATTGCAGTTATGCTGGCACAAGAAATTACACATCTTTTGACCTTCAATCCTCGCGATTTTGCGATCGCACCCACTATTACAATTGTGCGTCCGCCGGAATTAGCAAGACTTGAAGCCGACGAGTCATAGCTGTTTAACTACATTCTGGCAGTCACGAAATGATTTATACCAAAAAAATAGATAATTTACGTATTTTACGCTAGGAGTCCCCTGTAAAGGTATTGGGGCCTTACAAACAAGCGGTAATTTGGGTACAGGGGTGCGAGTTTGCTTGTCCGGGCTGTATAGTTCCGGAATCGTGGGATGCAGCAGGTGGAGAAGCGATTACCCTCACCGAATTGGCAAGTTGGATTCTCGCACAATCAGATATTGAAGGCATCACCCTCTCTGGCGGCGAACCGATGTTGCAAGCAGCCGCTTTGGCAAGTTTAATTGATACCATTCGTCAGTCAAAAGACTTGGGTGTAATGTGCTACACCGGATATGGATTTGAGCAATTGCAACAACAGGGAACAGCAGATCAAAAGTTATTGTGCGATCGCATCGATTTGCTCGTTGATGGAACTTATATCGAATCTCTGCACGAGGACTTACTCTGGCGGGGTTCTACCAATCAAAGGTTGTTGCTGCTGACGGATCGGTATCGGCAGGTATTAATGCAACAATTGGAAATGGGCGATCGCTCAGCCGGGATAGAATTCGGAATTGATGTCTCTGGTGCGTTCTATTTTACTGTTGTGCCTGCCCGAAAAGGCTTTCGCGCCGAGTTTGAAGCCGGAATGCAGCGGCGAGGGATTAGGCTGGAAAAAGAAAGTTAGACCTATGGCAAAAATAGCACCCGACGGGCAAGATGCCCATGCCACAAGAGTCATTGTTGCTTGTGGGGTGGGCGTCCCGCCTGCCCAAGAATTAATTGTAACAATCTGTTGATTAGCCAAACTAAATGCTTGTATCGCGCGATCGCAACTAGGATCGAATCAAGTGTTGTTGGATTGACTTATGGTAATACTCGACGATTTACCCAAACGATTGCAAGCCGACGATCCGGAAGAACGACGCATCGTTACAGGTGTACCTTGGGAACAATATGAAGTCTTGTTAGCTGATTTAGGAGACAGCTTAGCTTATCGGGTTGCTTATTTAGATGGAGTACTAGAAATTGTGTCACCGAGTCGTCGTCATGAAAACGCCAAAACTCGTACCGGAGATTTACTACTGATTTATTTCCTAGAAACCGATACGGAATACTTCCCAATGGGTTCTACTACCCTTCGCAAACCAGAAAAAAAGGCTGGAGGAGAACCAGATGAGAGCTACTGTATCGGCACAGATAAAGAATTTCCCGATTTGGTAATCGAGGTTGTAGTGACCAGCGGTGGGATTAATCGACTAGATATGTTTAGGCGGTTAGGTGCGCGAGAGGTTTGGTTTTGGCAGAACAACGAGTTTAAACTCTATCACCTGCGCGAAGAAACACCCACCCAATTTACCGCAACCTTCGGTTATGAACTGATTTCTCGCAGTGAATTGCTACCCAACATGGATATCGATCTCCTAACTGAATGCGTTCGCAATCCCAATCCTCTAGCGGCTGCTAAGGAATTTCGCCAACGCCTGCGAGAACAGCTTAACCTTGGTTAAAATCGAAAAGGCTAATTGCTAATTGCTAATTGCTAATTGCTAATCGGTAATTGGTAATTGCTTAGATTCTTTCCTATTACCGATTACCCATTACCAATTACCCATTACCCATTCCCCCCCCATTACCAGTTTAATTTTATCAGCGGCAGTCCCAAATTTTCTGAAGCTGAAATTGCCGAATGTCAGCAAAAAATTATCGCAGCCGAACGTCAGCGACCGGCAGAAATAGAAGCCGAAAGACGGCGAGTAGCTGAAGAAATTGAGCGAGTTCGACAACTGGAAGAGTCGCGCGATCAAATCCAAATGCGGGTAAAGACTATCCTCTGGGATCTGCATTGGCAATCGGCAAATCTCTATATTCCAGAAGCGGTAGCATTGCCAAATCGCGCTGCCAATCAACAGGTGCTAATTGCTCAAGCAGAGTCGGAAACCCAACTGCTAGAAATATCAGAAGCACTGGTGAAAATTGAGTTGGCATTCCCAGAAGCATGGCAACGCAAGCGACGGGATGATGAAGAAAAAAGAATAAGGGCAGATATCGAGCGACAACAGTTTGAATTGGCAGAATTAGAAGGAAAAGTGGCTCAAATTCCAGATGCACAGGACTTACGCAAGGGCGTTGCCAGAAACCCGGTTTCGACCGTCGATCTCTGGTTCCCAAACCAACGATTTTTTGTATCACCAAAGTTTCTTTGCGTAAGTCCTAATGCAGAAGCGATGAAGTTTGATGCGGCGCGCAGACAACAGGTGCGGCGCGTGTTTCAAACTCTGGGAGATCCGATCGCTTCCCACGATCCAGCAGCAGTCCGCCGTCCTCTCACCGAAGCAACTGCCCTGGTTCAAAAGCATCTGCGTCAGATTTTACAAGGACAAAGAGGCTCCCGACACCTACAAGCACAGGCAAATAGACAATTGGCAGACCTCCACGTGATTTTAGCGGGTTTGAAGGCCGATCCGGTAGTGATGCGCTCGATCGCAGCAGCTGTGGCAGAATTAGCAGCGCAGATTGATGCCGCACAACAGGCGATTGCACAGGGTTGGGTGCAACAGGAAATTGCCCAATTAAGCGACTATCGCCAGGGTTCTCAAACCATTCTTGAAACTGCCAACGAAGCGGGATTATATTACCGATAGCATTGCACAGACTTTAGCGGAAATGGGTTTTAACATTACCTTTGATCAAAAAGAACATCCAGATCATCCCGCCAGTGCGATAATTTTGGCAGCCGCTACCAATACGGGCAAAGGAATTAGCGTCAGCGTCCCCATTGCGGGACAGGTGTTTTATGACGTAGATGGTTATCTTAAGCACAGCGTTACCACAGTTGATGGTAATACAGCTGCTGTGTGGGATGAAGCCGAACAGGTGCTAACAGAAATGCACGAGGCTTTAGAAGACAAATTTGGTGTGAAAATGGGTGAAGTGTTATGGGAAGGAAAAGCTCCCAAGCGCATTCTCCGCCAAGCAAATCAATTGCCGAAACGGGAGAGAGTGCGCGAGCGCAGTCTGTAACCTAGTCTGGTAAAAAAGTCAATCAACCGCCCGGAAATTGATTTCTGGGCTAATAGCTAAAGTCCGTTAAAATGAGAATCCCGGTTTCTTAAAGAAACCGGGATTCTGGAGTTTTTGCCTGCTAATAACTCAAGTTGCTAGTTATCTCAAACCATGAGCTAATGGCTAATGGCTAATGGCTATTGTTAGGAAAAATACTGGATTAGCAATTAGCAATTAGCCAGCTAGTTTATCACTAGCAACTTGCGTTAATATTCCACAATTTCAGGATAGATAAATTTATAACCCGCTGCCTTAATTTTCTGATTAGAAACCCGCGCATTATAAGGTCGCACGCTAGGAACAGAAGCATCCCAAGCAACATTAGGCAGATTGTGAGTTGCAAAAATGCGAGCGAGCAATTCGCGGCTAGGTTGCGGTACATCGCCGACTAAATTGTAAATTCCCTGCAATTGATTTGCCAGAGCAAATGTTAACGCCCCGACGATATCATCCAGGTGAATCCAATTCGAGAAATCTTCCCCCGCACCCGGACGAGTCATACCTGACCTTGGTCCAAATATTTTAATCAACTCCCGTCCTGGGCCGTAAATTCCTCCCAGACGTAGAATGCAAACTTTAAGATTTGGACTCGCCGCCGTCATTAATACCCGTTCTGTTTCAGCCAGAATTTCATGGTTTTGGTTTGTCGGTGCAATCGGTGAATCTTCATCCACCCACTCGCCTTTTTTGTCGCCGTAGACAGAATAGCTACCTGTATAAATTACCTGCTGGACTGTAGGCGCTTGTTTTAAAGCAGATACAATGGTTTTGGCAGTTCCTAAATAGGTTTCTTCGTATACACTTGCATCCCTTGCACCGACACACAACAAGACGGCATCTTGGCTTTGCAGAATCTCGCGCATCGCCTCTTCATCACTTCCTTTCAGCACTTCCACCCGGTGTGCAATTGTTTCTAACTCTGCCACTCGTTCCGGTGTCGTCGTGGTAGCGGTGATGACATAATCCGAGTTGGTACGCAAACGTTGAAGCAATACTTTACCTACATAACCACAGCCAATGATAGCAACTTTCACCCATTTCCTCCGTTTTTACAGAACCGCCGTTTAGAATTATTGCCGATTTCGTTGGGACTTTGACCAAGTAAACTGAAGTAAACTAATTACCAATTACCAATTACCCTATCGATGAGTCAAAAAATTCGCGGTGCAGTAGCAGCTGGACACCACAAAACCGCCGAAGCTGGTATCGAAATGTTTCGCAATGGCGGCAATGCCTTCGATGCCGCCGTTGCCGCTATTTTAGCTTCTTTTGTCGCCGAACCGATGTTAACTTCTGTCGCTGGCGGCGGTTTTCTTTTAGCACATACCGGGGATAATCGCAATATTTTGTTTGATTTCTTTACTCAAACACCCCGCCAGAAAAAATCTATTGGCGATATTAATTTTTATCCAGTTGATGTTAACTTTGGCGATGCCATCCAAAGCTTTCATATTGGTTTGGGTTCAATCGCAGTACCGGGAAATCTTTTGGGAGTATTTCAAGTACACCAAAAACTGGGAAGATTACCCTTTCATGTAATAGCTGAACCAGCGATACATTATGCTAAAAACGGCATCCAACTAAGCGAGTTTCAAGCTTATTGCTTAAATCTGCTCAAACCGATTATCATGGCTTCACCTGAATCCCGGAAAGTGTATGCACCGGCTGGGAAATTTATCCAGCCTGGAGATATTGTAGTTATGCAAGATTTGGCGGCATCGGTAACCGAGTTAGTTGAAAATGGTGCGCGGCAGTTTTATTCAGGAGAAATAGCACATCGACTTGTAAAAGATTGTCAGGAAAACGGAGGATATTTAACCTTAGAAGACTTGGAGAAATATCGGGTGATTGAAAGAGAACCGCTGGCGATAAATTACCGCGATCGCATCCTACTCACCAACCCACCTCCCAGTTCTGGCGGTACTCTCATGGCGTTCGCTTTCCAGCTGTTATCTACCATTGATTTAAACAAAATTGAATTTGGGTCTGAGTATCACTTGCAACTTCTGGCTCAAGTTATGCGTTTAACTAATCAAGCCAGAACTGACGGATACGATGCTTATATTTATCAACAAGATATCGCCAAAAAGTTTTTAGGGAACGAGCATTTTCAACCTTACGAACGAGAATTAACAGAAATCCTGAATAAATGGGGAAGTACAACTCACATCAGCGTCATAGATAGCGAAGGCAATGCAGCTTCTGTGACAACTTCTAATGGGGAAGGATCTGGATATGTAATTCCGGGGACGGGGATTATGGTAAATAATATGTTGGGTGAGGAGGATTTAAATCCCTCTGGATTCCATAACTGGCCTCAAAATCTGCGGATTTCTTCGATGATGTCTCCCACAATAGTATTAAAAGATGGTCAGCCAGAAATTGTTTTGGGTTCTGGAGGGTCGAAGCGAATTCGCACCGCAATCCTGCAAGTAATTTCCAACTTGATAGACTTTGAAATGCCTGTCGCTCAAGCAGTAGAAAGTCCTAGAGTACACTTGGAAAACAGAAGATTTCATTTAGAACCTGGATTTGCACCAGAAAAAGTAACAAAGGCTACGCTTCCCCATGGCTCTGAGATGGTTTTATGGAACCAAAAAAATATGTTTTTTGGGGGGGTGAATACAGTGATAACAAATTTAAATGGGTTGATGACAGGTGCTGGCGATCCTCGACGCCAAGGTGTGGTAGAACTCGCTTGATACTTCTCCAGTATCCCTGTAATGCGACTGAGGTCACAACCCACAACGCCTCCTATCACCCAGCCAAATCCAAAAATTGCACATTATGGAGTTAACCTATTTCTAGCGTGACGCTACAACCTCGCTGTAGCCTCATAGGAGAAAATACCCTGTTGATTGAAAAGAGAAGTCGCCATGTTGTTTAATCCTACACAACTACTGATCGACCACTTCGTCAGCCAGCTGCGCGAAGGCTATACCCGCACCTACGGTGGCTGGAAACCGGACTATGCGGACATTCTCAGCTGGGCTGGAAACATGGCTTTGGAAAACATTGCCAACAGCGACGCCCTTTATCACAATGTGGAACACACTATCCTAGTCACCTTAGTGGGACAGGAAATTCTCAGGGGCAAACATATCCGCGAAGGTGGGGTGTCCTGCGAAGATTGGTTGCACTATATTATCTCCCTGTTGTGCCACGACATTGGATACATTAAAGGCGTTTGTCGGCAAGACCGAGAAGTAGAAGGCTTGTACGCCACTGGCATCAACGGCACGATGGCAAAGCTGCCTCCTGGCGCATCCGATGCTAGCCTCACACCTTACCATGTAGACCGGGGCAAACTGTTTATATCCGAACGCTTTGGCGGTCACAAACTAATCGACGCCGAAGTAATCAAAGCCAATATCGAACTCACCCGTTTCCCCGTCCCCAAAGATGAAGATCATCAAGATACAGCACATTATCCCGGTTTAGTTCGCGCCGCCGATCTCATCGGTCAACTAAGCGACCCCCGCTATTTAAAAAAGGTCGGTGCTTTATACTACGAATTTGAAGAAACTGGCGTTAACAAAGGCTTGGGATACCGCCACCCCGGAGACTTGCGTCAGAATTACGCTAAGTTTTTCTGGAATGTTGTTTATGTCTACATCAAAGATGCGCTGCACTATTTAGAACTGACGCAGCAAGGGAAACAAATCATCGCTAACCTCTATTCAAACGTGTTTGTCATCGAACACGAACAGCCAAAGCCTCTGGAGGTAGCTGCTTGAACGGGAGTTGCCAATTTAAGATTGCAAATTGCAGATTGAATTTAAAATCTGCAATCTGCAATCTTAAATCTTAAATTAATCTTGCTGGTTTAGTTGCTTGCTGGCTTGGCGAGACTCGTACCACAGGGGAACGAATATCCATGCCATCAGCAGCAGTAAAGCAACGATGGCAAATTGCGCCACCCAAGCAACTAATTTTTCTAACGGGACAATGTGACCAGCAAAAAATGCCAAACTCACCATTACAGCACCCCATAACGCTGCCCCAGCCAGGTTATAAGCTGTAAATTTCAGGAAGGGCATTTGCACAATTCCGGCTAAGGGACTGGCGAATATTCGCAGCAGGGCAATAAACCGACCGATAAATACGGTTTTTCCGGCGTTTTCGCCAAACTGATGTTTAATTTCTAGAAGTTTTTCTTCGCTGATGCGGAAAATTCGCCCCAGTCCTAGCAGCAAAGGCCAGCCGCCGTATTTACCGATAAAATAGCCGCAGTTACCGCCTAAAAAAGCACCGGCGATCGCACTACCCAAAACCAACCAGTAATTCAGCTTACCACTACCGGCGAGAAACCCTCCCGCGATTGTAATCGTTTCCCCAGGCAAAGGAATTCCCAGGTTTTCCAGCAAAATTCCCAGAAATACCGCCCAGTAGCCGTATTTTCCCGCGATTTCCTCGATGTTTTCTACGGATATAAATTCCAAGGACATCTACAACATCCTTTACAAAGTTTAATACTTCTTATAATCTTGGCCTACTCCCCCGAAGCGTGTCAATCTTGCTAATCGCTAATTGCTCATTGCTAATGGTCATTCGCCCTGGTGTGGGATGACTCATATATCACAGCAGTTACGCAAAGAAACCGGGTTTATAGGAAAAATCGGGGCTTTGGAACCAGAAATCTGCAAACAAACCCGGTTTCTGGCCTGGTCTTGCGTAAGTCCTAAGTTTTTGCCTGTTGACATTTCCACCCCAGAGAGTCAGCCCCGCCATTTACACTGGAATCATCACCTCGCCACCACACCGCCTGCTACCTATGTCGCCCCAGCCCTACCCGATTCCGCAGCGCGAACCGCCCCTACCTCCCCAGGAAACGCTGCCCACGATGTACGATTTGCCCAGCGAAGACCCAGAGGAACCAGGATTGCCTGACGAATATCACGACCTACAACCCCAGTTATTAAGCAAGACTTTTCGCTGTCGTCGCTACCCACCAGAACGGGTATTTACAGGGACTGACCTCAATCTCTACTACGATGCACGCCATTCCCTGTGGCATAAGCGCCCAGATTGGTTTCTGGTGGTGGGAGTTTCCCGCCTGTATGGGGGAACCGAATTACGCTCTAGTTATGTAACCTGGCAGGAAGCAGTCAATCCTTTTGTAGTGGTAGAACTCCTCTCTCCCGGTACGGCAAAGGAGGACTTGGGAGAATATGCAGACGCAGAAGCGGCGCTGGAAGGAGAAAACCCTTCTATCGATACTCAAACCAATGTCGTGGCGGAAGAAAGCAACGGACACGCCAAGGAAACACCGCCGCGAAAATGGGAAGTTTACGAACAAATTCTGCGCGTTCCCTATTACATAGTTTTTAATCGCTACACTAACCGCGTTCGTTGCTTTACCCTTGCTGGCGGACATTACCAAGAACAGGCACTTAATCGAGACAATCCCCGTATCTGGATACCAGAGCTTGAGCTAGGTTTAGGATTGTGGCAAGGAACCTTTGAGGGGATTACTCGCCAGTGGTTGCGCTGGTATGGTGACCAAGATCGATGGGTTCCTACGGATACAGAGTTGGCATTGGAATTGGCAGAACAAGAGCGGTTACGCGCAGAACAAGAACGACTGCGAGCAGAACAAGAACGACTGCGAGCAGATAGGACAGCACAGCAGTTGCGGCAAGTCGTCCGCAATTTGTTGCAATCTGGGATGAGCGTGGAACAGGCGGCAGCGTTGACGGGATTATCGCCAGAGCAGGTGCAGGGAATGGAATAGAAATAGGAATTACCCACGACGATTATAGAAACCGAGTTTCTGCGTAGATCTTTGGTTGCCATCAACGATTTTCCCAGAAACCCGGAATATGAGCGTAAGCTCTGATTACTCCACTTCAATTAGAGTAAATTTTGCAATATTTTTTAGCAAAAAATAATTCTTTTCTTGGAAAAGATCGCCCGTAAAAACTATTGGTAATCGTTCTTGATAAGCTTTAATCGCTAGGATATAGTCACGCTCTGTTAGTTCAACTTGAATTTTACGTAATTTGTCTGCGATCGCACCTAGCAGTGTAATTTTTCCGCTTAATTTTTCGGCAATAGGCGGGTCAATTTGAATCACAACTCCCTGAATTGTAATATTTTTTGCTTGGGTTATCAGTTCGCTCAAGATATCAATTTGAGAGCGATTTTCAGCCAGCGCCAATGTTTCTAAGACTTCGCCCATCCGACGGGGAAAGTCTAAGATCTCTGGTTTTAAAGGCAGTAATATTTCAAATTCTTGTCCTAGAGAGTTAGTCTGAGTCCAAATCGAGGCTTTGTCAGCTATTTTTTCTTGCTGATGCCAGTTATGGGTTTGCAAGTAATCTGCAACTCGTAACGGTTCTATTTCTTTCAGCAAATCTGGATCTTGGACTATGGCTTTCATAGGGATTCTCCTGCTGCAATTCGTTGCATAATCCTTTGTAGAGCTTCTACATTAAATATATTTTGGCGTGGAATTTCAACGGTGATGGTGTTTTGATTCGTGAGTCGGGGTTGTCCTCGCAAAGATAGCCAATAACCGCAGCGTCTCAGACAGAGGGATTCTTCAGACTGAGACAACCATTCTGCGATGTTCTCTGGGACTAAGACAACCACTAAGAGTTGGGGTACAAAAGGGTCATCGCAGCTTAGTTCTTCGTAGTTTTTAGCGGTGAGTCTGTATTTGAGGGATTGTTCTTGCAGGATGTTTTGTGAGGTAGATTTAAGCTGTATATCAAATCGAGGTAAACGCTTTGAACCGATAGTTCCGGGGACGGTGATAGTGGCATCAATTCCGCTATTCAATATTCAAATCAGCTAAGAGCGCAGTTTATCCAAAAAACTCCTCATCTCCCACACCAGCCACTTTTTTTCTGCCTGGGTCAAAAATAAGCCAAAGCGATAATATGGAACTTTCCCCCGGCACATTGTAATCTGATTGAACCAACCTGTTTTTACTGTTAGCTGCTTAATATCGGAACGGTATTCTTTTACTTCCTTGAATAACCAAATCGGTGAACTCTGCTGAATTCGTAAATTTTCTGGGTTCATCTCCAACTTAATGTGACACAATGAACCCCGTAGAGAATCGCGCAACAGCAATATGCCAATTGACCAAAAGATGACGAGGAAAATCCAAGCCAAGGGATTCTCTAAATTAATCGCACCTGCCTTGTGAAATTCTCTGATAATCCAGAGTATTAAACCTGAGATTCCATTCCAAATTAGGGATAATAGAGTAAACAGTTGACTCTGATTCGTGCGTAACCCTACGGGAGGAATTTCTATGAGTAACCGCGACTCTGTTCGAGTTAAAACGAGCGGGCTATGCTTCGGTTTGCGAGGGTTTAGCGATTTGAATTTAGCAATTTCCCGTTCGTTTTGTAATACAGCTAAGGCTTCTTGGGCAGAATCAAAGCGGTTTTCTATCTCTGGTTCAATCATCTGATCTAACCAGTTGGCAAACTTTTTGGAAACGCGAAGATGAGAGCGGAAATTAATTTTTAGGCGGCGCTGGGGTAAATCGGCGGGGGATTTCTGGGTTAACAAAAACAGCAGTGTTGTTCCCAAACCATATAAATCTGTCGAGAGTACTGCTTGTCCTCGAAATTGTTCGGGTGCCATATAGCCATAAGTTCCCACTACCGTACTGCCACCCGTGACGGTTTGGTGATAAACATCTTGCACCGCCCCAAAATCTACTAGGAACAGATCCCCCCATGCCCCCCTTAATAAGGGGGGTTCTGATGCCCCCCTTATTAAGGGGGGTTCTGATGCCCCCTTTGGTAAGGGCGGTTCTGATGCCCCCCGAGGTTCGGGCGGTTCTGATGCCCCCCTTATTAAGGGGGGTTGGGGGGATCGCAGGATAATGTTTTGTGGCTTGATATCCCGGTGGATGATAGGAGGAGTAAGGGTTTGCAGATAAACGAGAATTTCTAAGACTTGAATTGCGATATCTTTAACTTCAGATTCCTGGGGACGCCAGCCATTTTCTATCCAGTTGGCTAAAGAGGTTCCTTCTGCCAATTCTTGCACGAGGTAGAAACTTCGGTCATTTTCTGTTTCTACCTGGAAATAGTCCAGATAATGGGGAATGCCGGGATGATGGAGTTGGGAGAGAGTTTTACTTTCTCGTTCAAACAATTCCAGGGCTTTCCAGTCTGTCATTCGCCGCAGAGACAAGGTTTTAATCGCTACGAGTTTATTGTTTTGTAAGTCAATAGCTTGGTAAGTGATGCCGATGCCACCCTGTCCCAAGGTACTTTTGATGCGATATTTTTGGGCAATAATATCGCCCGATTTGTGCAGGAGTTCCATGATTGCTTTAATCGAATTGGTGATGCTGGCTGTAATTGTTACCTGTTGGTTTATACATTTCTTCAGGTGTTTTACTCTTTTGCACCATAACGTTTGAGCAGAAGGGCTACATCCTTAGAGTTGTTCCATGCTGGGATGTGCAGCGGAGTTTGCCCCGATTGATTCAAAGCATTGACATCAGCACCCTTGGCAATCAGCAGAAGGGCTACATCCGTCCTGTTGCTCCATGCTGCACTATGCAGCGGAGTTTCGCCCGATTGATTCTTGGCATTGACATCAGCACCCTTGGTAATCAGCAGTTGGGCGATATCCTTCCCGTTGCCCCATACTGCACTAGGCAGCGGAATTTCGCCTGATTGATTCTTGGCATTGACATCAACACCCTTAGCTGCCCAGTGCAGCGGAGTGTCGCCCGATTGATTCAAAGCATTGACATCAGCACCCTTGGCAATCAGCAGAAGGGCTACATCCTTCTTGTTGTACGATGCTGCCCAGTGCAGCGGAGTGTCGCCCGCTTGATTCAAAGCATTGACATCAGCACCCTTGGCAATCAGCAGAAGGGCTGCATCCGTCCTCTGGTTGTACAATACTACCTGGTGCAGCGGAGTGTCGCCCGCTTGATTCAAAGCATTGACATTGGCACCCTTGGCAATCAGCAGTTGGGCTACATCCTTCGAGTTGTAGAATGCTGCATAGTGCAGCGGAGTGTCGCCCGATTGTTCCTTAGCATTGACATTGGCACCCTTGACAATCAGCAGTTGGGCTACATCCTTCGAGTTGTTCTGTGCTGCCCAGTGCAGCGGAGTTTGGCTCCATTGATTCAAAGCATTGACATCAGCACCCTTGGCAATCAGCAGGAGAGCTAACTCTTTGTTGTTAAATGCTGCCGCACACCCCAACAACGACGTGGGATCTTTCAGGCTATTAGGATTGCCGCCTTGGTTGATATAATTCCTGATCTCATTGGCGTCATAACATATTGTTCCAGTAGGCTCAAATCCCAAGCGGTTTAAGATAGCCCATCGGTAAGAATTCAGCACAAACATTGTTGCAATTGTCGCCATTCCCAAGGAAGCGATCGCACCCCACTCTCCTCTTGTACTATGAACTTTAGCAATCTTTTTCTCACCCCGCAGCACTGCCAAAGCTACTTTAGCCGATGCAAATCTATCTTCTACATCTGGATCTAGCATCTTCTCTAACCAGGCAGCAAAATCCTCAGATATTTGCAGGCGGGAACGGAAATTTAACTTCAGTCCATCTGTCGGTAATTCTGCCGGCGAACGGTGCGTTAGCAAAAATAATAATGTAGCTCCTAAACCATACAAATCCGTCACAGGAACTGCTTGTCCTCGGAATTGTTCGGGAGCCATATAACCAAACGTTCCTACTACGGTACGCCCCCGCATAAAGGTACTGTAATAGGTATCCTGCACGGCACCAAAATCAACCAGAAAGAGATCCCCCCATGCCCCCCTTAATAAGGGGGGTTCTGATGCCCCCCGAGGTTCGGGGGGTTGGGGGGATCGCAGGATAATATTTTGTGGCTTGATATCTCGGTGGATGACGGGTGGTGTTTGCTGGTGCAGATAAACCAAAATTTCTAATATTTGTTCGGCGATGCGTCGCACTTCTGCCTCTGTAGCGTGCCATCCCGCTTGAACGAGTGCGGCTAAGGATTTTCCTTCTGCCAATTGTTGAGCAATGTAAAAAGAACGGTCAGAGGGCGTATCTACATGGAAATATTCCAAATAACGCGGAATCGCAGGATGATTGAGTTGAGCTAGAACTTTGGCTTCCCGTTCAAATAACTCGATCATTTTCCAGTCATTCATCCGATGCAGGGAAAGCGCTTTGAGTGCGACTCGCTGACCTGTTTGTAAGTCTTCTGCGTGGTAGGTTGTCCCGCTTCCACCTTGCCCCAAGGTGTCTATGATGCGATACCGTTGAGCAATGATGTCTTGTGTCTGGTGCAGTTGTTCCATACTGCTTCCCCTGGTTTGTGGTGTGGTGGGATTATAGCCTATAGGATTCAGAATGTCAGCGAGCCCGCGATCGCTGCGATCTTGCACCTGCAATCCCAGCCCACCAACGATTAAAATCACGCATCTCACAGCTAAAGTCCACTTAAGTAAACTAAAATCTTGTCTTTTTTAGTCGGATTTATCCGACTTTAGCTATTAGACGGGGAATTTATTCCCCGTCGGGCGATGACAACTGTTGCAGGATCTGCAATTGCTTCGCGATCGCATCTACTCAAACTCCGGCGACCACAAATCCGAAACCGCAACTTCCCATCCCGGCAGTAAATCTGGCACTGTCAAAATATCACCATCCTGTAAAATTTCCACATCCTGACCAAGACGATAAATTTCTATAATCCGCTTTTCCGGGTTAATCAAAATACCCACTCTAGTTCCCAAAGCTAGGAATTCTTCAATCTTTGTCCTCAAAGATTTTAAACTCTCGTTAGGAGATTTAACTTCTACCATTAAATCGGGAGCCAATTGGGCAAAAGAACTGGGACTTTTACGCAATCTTTCTGCTAAAACAAACGAGACATCCGGCGCTCTCAAATCTGAGTTTGGTAAGCTAAATCCAGCACTGGAACCAGTTACCCGTCCTAGCTTCTGGGGTCTAACCCAGTTTGCCAGAACTCGACCAAACTCAAACGCTACTTCATCTGACTCATAACCTGATGGACTCATAACGATAATGTCCCCGCGAACTAACTCCATGCGATGATCGGGATGCTCTGCTTGTAGTTTCTCCAAGTCTTTTATCGTTAAGGATGACATAGAAACTCCTAAAGCCTTTGGGTCTATTAAACCTCTCCAAAAACTCTTGTGGGGTAGGCATCCTGCCTGCCTTAGACTCTATTTTCTGGAGAAGCCTATTTATATTTTAATTCGGCTCTGCAATTACCTTGACAGATGCAATTGGTTTGCAGCGGTTTTCAACTGGGTGCAACGCAACATTGTAGGGGCACGGCAACCGAAAAACTTTGATTTGGCGACAAAACTTACAGATGCCGTGCCCCTACCCACCATTGATTTGATTGAGGAAATCGTCGAGTTTTTTATCCAAACAAAAGGCTTAATTTGGTTGGGTTTTTCCCATCAACTCAACCCATGTATAGGGCACGGCAACCGAAAAACTTTGATTTGGTGGCAAAACTTACTCCTGTTCCCTACCCCCGATTGATTTGACTGAGGAAATCGTCGAATTTTTCGCCCAAACAAAAGCTTTAATTGAGTTGGGTTTTGTCTCTCAACCCACCTCACGTATAGTAAGCTCAAACAGCGGCAGACCCATTAAGCAGTGCCAATGACAGGCGAACAGATCGGGCGATTGGATGCCGATACTTGCGATTGCTGCTTCCCCCGGAAACGGCAACAATTTATCGAAGTATATATCTTTACCTTCAAACCCAAATTGCACTAAGTAAGTCGCCGGTGGTGCGTTGAGCGAGCGCAGCAGTCGCCATCCCATTTGGTAAAGCACCTGCTTCGCTTCATCCGAGACATGTATCGGCTGATAATATTTGTTGTCTTTTAAACCTATTACTTCTGCGTACAAAGGCGCTTTCGCCGTCAGTACAATTGGCAACCAAAAGCTACCCTCACCCGTTGCGTATCCCAATTGTTGCATCTGATGGCGCAATTTTGTCACATCGCGGCAAGCTTGATAGACCGCACTTCCTGGAAACTGGAGATTATCTGGCAAATTCAGCGTTAAAGGACATAGCAGGATATTTTCTTTATCACAAAATTCTGTTTTTGTCAAGCTATCGCTGACCGCAATTCCAGCTTGAGGGAGAGAACTTGCTGCCACAACTTGCACATTTACTGGCGTGACGGGATTTATCGCCTGCAATAGAGCTTGAACCATTTGATCGGTCGTGGAAGTGGACGCCACTTGAGCATCCACCAACCCATCGACGACAATCCAAACCTCAGACATGTCGGAAGCTGGGAAGACTAATTTGACCGCCGCCACCCAGGCGTTCGAAGCTAGGCAGATCGAGGTGTCCACCCGTGCGGCGGTTTTTCACAGCCAAACGGTAGGTGACGCTTTGCAGTTCGGCGCGGAGTTGGCGGTTTTCCCGTTGCAGCTGCGCCACTTTTTCTTTGACAGGTGCTAAGCGTTCGGCGAATTTTTGGCGATAAATCTGAGGCAGTTCTTGGATCACCTGTTCCAGCATCCGGGTGCGATCGCTCAATTCTTGCACCGACTGGCGCAGTTGATAAATTTCCGCATCCCTTTCGGCAAGTTGTTCTTGATAGAACGTAACTTGCTGTTCGACGCCTTGCAGTTGTTCCCGCAGCGCCAGCGTTTGAGCTTGATTGCGTTCGGCAATTTCCGGAGAAGGTAAAAATCCGGTATTGCCTTTAACCAGGCGGAAGAGTTCTTGAGACAGCTGTTGTACCAGTTGGTCGCGCAGTTGTAACTCTTCCCGGAGGTGAGAGACTTCGGTTTGCAGGTTATTTAGGATTGGGGTGTCAGTTTGGATCACGATCGCTCCTCATCGACGATATTGCCAACAATGGGCGTGCCTTGCCAATTTACTGTTTCTGGCATTCGCGCCCATCTTATCATGGTTATCCAATTGGGTCATGGGTAATAGGTCATGGGTCAGCTGATGACCAATTACCCATTACCCATTACCAATTACCTTGCACTCAGAGTCGCTATGCTTCTACTTCAGCGGGTTCTTTGGCTGTATCCTCAGTCACTGCTTCCGGTTTGATGGTGAGATAGCGAATCACTTCTTCAGAAAGGCGCATAGCGCGTTCTAAGACAGCGATCGCGTTGCCTTTGGCTTTATAGTTCATTTGGATATAGATGCCGTCGCGCTGCTTTTTAATCTCGTAGGCGAGACGGCGCTTACCGCGATGCTGGATTTCGATTCCCTCGCTGCCATTCTCCCGCAGGATGTTTTGATATTTTGCGATCGCTAGCTCGACCTGTTCTTCTCCCAGGTCGGGACGCAAAATATACATAGTTTCGTAGTTTTGCATGGGATGTCTTCTCCTTATGGACAAGGCCACTGCTAGAACCTGAGTGGGAAGCTGCTCTCACCCGGTTAGCCAGTAGCAAGGAATTCTAATTATACAAAAATTTGCGCAAAAAAAATGACACAGGGCAACGGGGTAATTATTACTGGGAAATCGACCCCTAATAGCACTTTCCCATTCCCCACATGCCTGTTATGGTATTGAGTCAAGCTCCCGAATTCTATACGCGGGATTCTGACATTGAGTTGGGGCTAACTTTTTGCCCTCACCTAAAATGAGTGCCAAACATCGTAACATATTTTGACAGCAGGTGACATCCTCCTACACTCACCCGATAGGGGACTGTAGGCTTCCAACCTCGCGATTGGATATTCCTAGTTTCTTCCCTTGCAGGTGTTTCGCCTCTGATCTAGCCAGAAAGAGTTACCTATTTATGACCCCGACAGACCGACTGCATAGGCGTTTTCATTCCCCAGAGTCCCTGGGTACAAAGTATCGATTTTTCCTGGCAATAGGTGTCTTTGACACCACCCGCAATGCTATTTCTGGTGACCAAGCGCTGCCCCAAAACGGTGGATGTTATGGCGTATAAGCCTAACTTTCACACACACAAGCCCGGAAACGAATCCTGTGCAACTATTGTTGATCCCATAATCGTATTACATTCCGAATACAATTATGGCCTGAACTCTAGTTTTTCCCATCCGACTGACCCCGCAGGAACGAGACAAACTGGAAAGTTACGCTCAACAACAGGGTATTTCGTCTGCAGAAGTGATTCAAGACTATATCAAAAGCCTCCCGAAAAAGCCTGTTGCGGGGACATTGAGTCCTACTCAACCCTGTTGAGGGGTCCATGTATCCACACGCTGACACTGGGTGTTGAGCATGGGAGCGAGAGCAAGTCAAACTCCCCAATAGTTAAAAATGCCGAGTCGCGTTTGGGTGTCGATTTAAAAATCCCGCGCTACCACGCTCCCGTTCTCATACAGTGTCAATAGCAGTCGGCGATCGCACCACGCGATCGCCCGGGCTAATACTCTGTTTTTCCCCGTACTTTTTCCCTGTCCCTCTAATTTATGGCTAAACGCTACGTCCGAGTTCAGACTACGAAGGGTGAGACTTATTACGGCTTATTACAACTGAGTCGCAGCGTCATCATCCTGGATGCGCCCCCTTGGTTGCAAGGTCAACCTACCAATGTGGAGTTAGAACCAGACAGTTACAAGCTACTGGCTCCTTGCGCGCCGTCCAAAATTGTAGCGGTGGGTAAAAATTATGCTGCTCACGCCAACGAAATGGGAACCGATGTGCCAAAAGAGCCGCTATTATTTTTGAAGCCACCGACAACGGTAATTCCCACTGCTACCGATATTTGGTATCCTCCCCAGTCTCAGCGCGTTGATTACGAAGGGGAACTGGCGCTGGTGATTGGCGATCGCACCTTCGATTGTACGCCCCAACAAGCGGGAGCGAAAATTTGGGGTTACACCATCGCCAACGACGTGACGGCGCGAGATTTACAAAGAAAGGATAGTCAGTGGACGCGAGCTAAAGGATTCGATACCTTCTGTCCGTTAGGTCCTTGGATCGTGCGCGAATTGAGTCCAGGAGCCAGATTGCAAACGTTTTTGAATGATAATCCAGAGCCAGTACAATCGGCGTCCATCGATCAGATGGTATTTTCGCCAGAGCAACTGGTGTCCTATATTAGTCAAGTGATGACCCTGCTACCTGGGGATGTGGTTTTGACCGGCACCCCAGCAGGGATCGGGGCGATGCAGGTGGGCGATCGCGTGCGAGTTGAAATTGAGGGGATTGGATTGCTGGATAATACCGTTGTCGCAAGACCCTCAACCGCACCCTCGTAGTGCTGTTTCTATCGCACTTGCATGTGGACGGCTTCAGAAATCGTGGGAATTTCTGCATAACGTCCCAGCAGCGACTGCGCTACCGAGTAAATTACTGCTGCTAAGACGCCCAAAAATATTACGTTGTAAATCGTTTCAACGATAAAGGGAATTTGGATACCTTGCTTCAAAATTGACACGATCAGACCGCATAAGACCAAAACAATGTCGATCAGAATCGCCTGCATCGTATTGAAGCGAATAAAGTGGGCGATCCTTTCGTTGCGGACTACGGCAAAGTACAACGCAAAAAAGATAATTATCCCTGCGAAAGGTCCCAAAGCACCATAGATCGCCATCACGGGTATTAAGGGGATGAGAATGTATTGAAAAACAGGAAACTGTTGAAACAAAAAACTCCCAAAAGCTAGACCCTCAATCAAAGGCAGCAAATAAGGAAGGCTGGCAAAAATGCGCTCTCTAACAGTCGTCGTTCCCCGCCAAGTCATCGATTTTTTCTCCTTTCGCGCCATCAGAATCGTTCCTCTTAAACCCAGGATAGCGCAGCCACGCCGCCAAAGACCGAACCCAGGCGCTAGGGGCGTCTTTGGCTGTCATGCCTGGATATTACTGAAGTTCGCTGGTGCTGCTACTTGATATTGGCGATGCGGAAGCCCATTTGACATTCGTACTGGTCTGGTTGATTTTCCCCCAGTTTGCCAACGGCGTGACCGCAACGCAGTTGACCGCCTCGCCAGCGGGGTTGACCGCTGTGGTCAGCTAGCAAGCAGGTTTGACAAACAACTTGGGGAGGAAGGACTTGCTCTTCCATTAAGATGACTAACATAGTTTTACACCTCCAGTACATCCGGTGATGCAACTGAGTTAATTTTAAGTTAACAATGTGGGAAAATAGTATAAATACACACATAGCTTAACTTAAGCTCCTCCTACAAGCCAAACCACGGGAACGCGAGTGTGTGGGATAGGTTCATGGCAAATCCGAGGCAGAAGTTGTTAAAAAGAGGCTGAACTTCTGTCAGAGATTGGAAAAACGGCGCTATCATGGGGAACGCGATATGCCTCCGGCACGCTGCGCGAACGCACTGTCAATAAATATTCTTGGGACGCATTGTGACTCAAACTAACTTAGACTTCCTCGCCGAAACCGATCCAATGGTTGCAGACTTAATTGCTCAAGAGCTTGGGCGACAACGGGACCATTTAGAATTAATTGCTAGCGAAAACTTCACTTCGCCAGCTGTTCTAGCCGCCCAAGGATCGGTTTTAACCAACAAATACGCCGAAGGTTTACCTGGAAAGCGCTATTACGGTGGCTGCGAATATATCGATAAAATCGAACAACTCGCCATCGACCGAGTTAAGCAATTGTTTGGCGCTGCTTGGGCGAATGTCCAACCCCACTCCGGCGCTCAAGCCAATTTTGCCGTATTCCTGTCCCTGCTCAAACCAGGGGATACGATTATGGGGATGGATTTGTCCCACGGCGGACACTTAACCCACGGTTCCCCCGTGAATGTATCGGGGAAATGGTTTCAAGTTCAGCACTACGGCGTCAGTCAAGCAACCGAGCAATTAGATTATGACCAAGTGCGGGAACAGGCGCTGCAACATCGTCCGAAATTAATTATTTGCGGCTATTCGGCTTATCCGCGGATTATCGACTTTGAAAAGTTTAGAGCGATCGCCGACGAAATAGGCGCTTACCTGTTAGCCGACATCGCCCACATCGCCGGGTTAGTCGCCACCGGACATCACCCCAATCCCCTACCCCACTGTCACGTCGTCACCACCACCACCCACAAAACCTTGCGCGGCCCCAGAGGTGGTTTAATTATGACCAACGACGCCGAATTGGGCAAACAACTCGATAAAGCCGTTTTCCCCGGTACTCAAGGCGGACCATTGGAACATGTCATCGCCGCTAAAGCAGTGGCGTTTGGCGAAGCCCTCAAACCCGAATATAAAACCTATTCGGCGCAAGTCATCGAAAATGCCAAAGCAATGGCAGCCCAACTGCAAGCACGGGGATTCAAAATTGTATCCGGGGGCACTGACAATCACTTGATGCTAGTAGATTTACGTAGCATACGCATGACCGGAAAGCTGGCAGACAAACTGGTCAGCGCAGTGAACATTACGGCGAATAAAAATACAGTGCCATTTGATACCGAGTCGCCGTTTGTAACGTCGGGATTGCGCTTGGGTTCGCCCGCGATGACCACGCGGGGGATGGGAACGGCAGAATTTACCGAAATTGCCAACATTATTGCAGACCGGCTGTTGCATCCGGAAGATGAAACAGTAGCGAGTGACTGTCGGGGTCGGGTAGCGTCGTTGTGTTCGCGCTTCCCGTTATATCCGCATCTGACAATACCCGTTCCTGCTTTAGCTTAAATTGCTCAGAAACCCGGTAACTTCTGCGAAACTGGGTTTCTAAAGTAGTGCGAAGTCTCCTATCTATCAGAATTAACTGATGGGTGAAAAGAGAGTACCTCGCAACTCGATCAGATGAGCGATACAATTTACTTAACTTCCTAAGCTGTTGCAACAAGAGAGGTAATAGCCTAATTCCATGAATACTCTCGACCAAGTGCTAGAAACCGCTTTACAACTGCCCTATGAACAGCAGGAAATGCTGATCAAAATTCTGCAAAACCGCTACCACGAAAGTCGCCGAAAAGAAATCGCTGCGGATGCACTAAGAACCTTGGCGGATTTCCGTGCAGGGAAATTTGAACCCCAGTCAGCCCAAGATGTGGTTGCAGCATTGCGCCAGTCTTTGCACGATCCAGAAGCATGAGAGCTTTGGTTTTAACCCCCAAGTTCAAACGAGCATTCCGCAAGTTTGTAAAGCGAAACGTTGACATCCAGCAAAGTATTGAAGACACTCTTCAACAAATGGAAGCAGACGTATTTGCCCCAAACCTGGGTACGCACAAACTGAGCGGCAACCTCGAAGGTCTTCAGTCCTGCTCTTGCGGCTATGATTGTCGTATTGTCTTTTCCATTGAACAAGATTCGCAAACTAATACTGAAGTCATTGTTCTGCTCGACATCGGAACGCATGATGAAGTTTATTAACTGCGTCGGTAGTTGCGGATTCATAAATACTTTGGCGTTGATTACGATATTGTGTGGGATGTTATCGTCAATAAGATTCCTGTGCTGGATGCAGAAATTAAGCAGATTCTTGTCCAAGAATACCCGCGACTTAGAAATCTTTAGGACTTACACACGACGCTCTGAGAAACCGGGTTTCAAGCTACGTTCGCGTAGCTAGGGGTGTGCATATCTCTAGTTGGCTTTCCCGACGATTTTTCAGAGAAACAAAGGTGATTTTGCGTAAGTCCTGATCTTTACATTTCGCGAAATCGAGCTAATAACGCTTCGCTCCACTGTTGGTCAGTTTCCGACAATGCTGGTGGTGGAATTGGTTGGCGTAACGGGCGCGATATGCACACCCCTAGCTGCGCGTGAAGCGGAAGCTTGCGCGGCGCGGATGCGCTTAGCTATCGCTCCAAGAAACCCACACCCGATTAAACACCTCGTGCAAGCGTACAATCGGTTCTGGATCGCCTGGTTTTAAAGTAGTAGGTTGGCTTTACCGTGGGAAACCCAACCTACGGAATCTCAAGCTTTTTTGTTTAAAGCTTATCGCAGGATTAAATTGTAGTAAAACTCATACTATAATAGTAATACATAAAGAAGATTATGCAGTCATATGAGTTACGATTTTGCAATGGGGATTTGTGACCTAAACAAGCTCAATTCCATGACTAAATATCCCAGTATCCCTACATACCATACACTGGGCGATAAAGGAGCTTTACTAGAAGAGACGGTTAGTTTTGATGGCGAGATTATCCTGACTGAGAAAGTAGACGGTACTAACTCTCGCATTATTCTTTTGCCTGATGGTAACTTTGTCTTAGGTAGCAGAGAAGAATTGTTGTTTGCCAAAGGCGACCTGATTGGGAATCCGGCACTCGGTATCGTGGATGCGCTCAAAAACGTTGCAGATTCATTGCCCCAGGTGCAGAGTGAGATTGTTGTTGTATACCTTGAACTTTATGGGGGCAAAATTACGGCTGCTAGCAAGCAATACACGTCACAACAAGGCATTGGTTGGCGACTGTTTGATGTTGCAGTCCTCACAGACATCGAAACGTTGTTCTCTAAATCTGTTCAGCAACTAGCAGCGTGGCGGGACAATGGTGGTCAGGCATTCCTTGATGAAGAGCAACTCAATAATGCGGCAAAAAATTACGGATTTGAGCTAACGCCGCGAATTGCCAAAGTTGCGGCGCTGCCAGTTAGTATTCAAGAAACCTATGAATTTCTTCAGGCAACGCTGCCGCAAACTAAGGTTGCACTCGATGAGGGTGCAGGTGGTCGAGGCGAAGGTATTGTGGCTAGAACCGTTTCTAGAAATGCGATCGCAAAATTGCGGTTTGAAGATTACGAACGTCATGCTAAACGTCGTGTTAAGTAGGATAGGCAACCAGCGAGGTAAGCAATGCCTGCACAAATGGCTAAGGAGCGAAACGTTAACATCCAAGAAAGAAATTAAGGTGATACGAAAAATCGTTGGTTTTGCAACCAGAGATATGCCTCCCAACGCTAGCGCGAACGACGGTCGAAACGGGGTTTCTGTGAAAAATAGATCCACGCAGAAACTTTGGCGATCGCCTCGACCTGCGTCAGTCCCGATCATCCTTGGTTCAGTCCTTCTCGCACCCGCGAACCGTAATCTGGGTCGCATTTTGTGAAATGTTCCACCATCCGGTTTTGAATCTCTGGGTTACACTGTTTTAACTGTGTCACCAAGTTGAGAATCAAATCATCGCGCTCAAAATCGGAAAAGGTGCGATAGCGCTCTCCTGCTTGCCCATAATCGTTTGTGCGGCTGATTCTTGCTCGTCCGACGATTCCTTGCACGTAGGGAGTATGATCTTTGCCAGATTTTGGCGCTTCTTTCAATCCGTCGATGCTGCTTGGCTCATAATTAATATGCGGATTTGCACCTGCTTCGACGGTATTGACGGAATACTCCATCGCACCACCCTGCTGATTCGTTGCCACCCTTGTTTTGGGTTGATTAATCGGCAATTGGAGATAGTTTGGTCCAACGCGATAGCGCTGGGTATCTGAGTAAGAAAACGTCCGACCTTGAAGCATTTTATCGTCTGAAAAGTCTAGCCCATCCACTAATACCCCAGTTCCAAATGCCGCTTGCTCTACTTCAGCAAAATAGTTGGTTGGGTTTTTGTCTAGCACCATGCGCCCGACAAGGAGCCAGGGGAACTGTTCTTGAGGCCAGATTTTGGTATCATCTAAGGGATCGAAATCGAGTTCGGAATGCTCATCATCCGACATGATTTGCACGCAAAATTCCCATTCCGGATATTCGCCGCGCGCGATCGCTTCATACAAATCCTCGGTAGCATGATTAAAGTTTTTCGCCTGAATTTCCTCAGCTTGTGCCTGAGTCAGGAATTTTAGCCCCTGTTTAGGTCGCCAATGATACTTGACCAAATGCCCCACACCATCAGCATTCACCCATTTATAAGTGTTGACCCCTGAGCCTTCCATAAATCGGTAGCTGGCGGGAATTCCCCAAGGACTAAACAACCAGGTTACCATGTGCATCGATTCCGGCGTCAAGCTGAGGAAATCAAAAATGCGATTCGGATCTTGACGATTATGGACTGGATCGGGTTTGAAGGCGTGAATCAAGTCAGGAAACTTAATCGGATCGCGGATAAAAAAGATTTTTAGGTTATTTCCCACTAAATCCCAGTTGCCATCTTCGGTGTAAAACTTGACAGCAAATCCGCGCGGATCGCGTAATGTTTCCGGAGAATGACCGCCGTGGGTAACGGTGGAAAAGCGAACAAATACGGGGGTGATTTTTCCTTTTTCCTGAAACAGTTTGGCGCGGGTGTATTTGCCGATTTGTTCATCACCAACGGTTCCGTAGGCTTCAAAATAGCCATGTGCGCCTGCTCCTCGCGCATGAACGACGCGCTCTGGAACACGTTCGCGATCGAAGTGAGTGATTTTTTCTAGAAAGTTATAGTTTTCCAGTACGGTGGGACCTCGATCTCCCACGGTTCTGACATTTTGATTATCTGATATTGGATGCCCTTGGCGATTGGTTAGAGTTTCGCCTTGATCGATCTGTTCATCCTGTGTTTGAGGGTCTGTCATATTAGGAAAGCTGGTGTTGGTTGTAGTGCGATCGCTCGTTAGAGCAGGTAGCTTCCTACTAAAGTAACGATTTGTGTTTTGCCCAACTTCTACCAGCGGCATAGATTCACCCTCTACCCCAGGACTAACCATTATCTGAATTCGACCTGGATGCGATCGCTACTAAAAGAGAACATCTATCAAAAGGTGTGTTATGACTCTGTATTGGGAGATTCATTCTTTGGTCGATCGGGTTTACCAGTTTTGCGCTCCACGGGAGTGAGCAATCGTAGGGTGAGAAAGTTAATCAGACTCACGACTACGGCAATCTCATAATCCTGATATGCCACCGCAGCACCGATTACTCCTGTTGTCCAAATGCTAGCTGCAGTAGCTGTTCCATGCACTCCGCCACCTTGCTTTAATATCGCTCCACCTGCAATAAAGCCGATCCCGCTGATCAATCCTTGGATAATGCGCGCTTGCTGTTCGCTACCAGACCCTACGACCGCACTCGCCACCAACACATAGCCACAACTTGCCATCGCTACTAGGGGGAAGGTACGCAATCCCATCGTCCGCGTAGACTGTTCGCGTTCCCATGCTACAGGAAAGGACAACAGGAAAGCAGCGATGAGGCGAAGTAAGAGATAAAAAAACTCAACAAAATCAAAGGACATCTCTAATGCTGTTATTTCTAATCGGTTTGTTCGTGCTTGTCGAGATATTCATACTATTTAAGGGCGGCGGTTGTATAACCCAAATAGGGGGCCAAGAATCGCTCCAAAAACGAAGCCTCCAGCGTGCGCCCAGTAGGCTATTCCACCACTTTCCATACCAACATTGGTGCGAACTTGTAAGCTAGCCAGCCCGTAAAACGCTTGCTGAACGAACCAAAATCCCAAAAATAAATAGGCAGGAAGTCGCGCGGTAGTGATAAAGAATCCCAAGGGAATTAAGGTCAAAATTTCGGCGCGCGGGAACCGGAGAATGTACGCACCCAACACCCCAGCAATTGCACCGCTCGCACCCAAGGATGGAATCGTAGAATTTACCGAGAACACCCACTGGCTCAGTCCTGCTAAAACGCCGCAGGTTAGGTAAAAAATTAAATATTTTATATGACCCAAGCGGTCTTCAATGTTATTGCCAAAAATCCATAAAAACAACATATTTCCCGCAATATGCAAAAAACCTCCATGTAAAAATTGCGATGTAATCAAAGTCATCCACTCAGGAATTCCTTGACTTTCTGCACCAATTGGACAAGTGGCTGAAAGCTGGCAGGGTACTAACGCCGCAGCGTATAAAAACCTCTGTAACTGTTGCGTGGTTAGGCTCACTTGATAAAGAAAAACGAGAATATTAGCCGCAATTAACCCATAGGTAATATATGCGGTGGTTGTGGTGGGGTTGTTATCGCGTAATGGAACCACGGTTTTTTCCTCTAACAAGTGAACATTTGAGCGGAATTTCTTCAATCGAGTGGGTCAAAGCGTTTGAACAAGAGAGCGACAATAACAACAGGTAAGCCTACCCCAATACAAATCAATGCTTGAGTCAAATTTAAGGGGAAGGTATCGAGTAACTGATTCATTATACTCCACTGACTAAAGATAATTTGCAAAATCAACAAACAAGCAATCCCAATCGCGGGCGCATAAGCAATGTTTTTAGATTTTCCCGCGAGTTTAGCTACCAGCGATGGGATAAATTGACTGATACTCAAAAGATAAAAGGTTTCGGCGGCAACTAATGCTTGCACTGCTATTGTTATGGCTAAATTTACATTATTTGTGGTTTGCCAACCCCATTCAAACATGCCAAAGGTAATCAAACAATTGACGATGGTAATTGCCAAGATCCGCCTGAGTACGTTACCCGTTAGTAAAGGATCGCTGGGGTGGCGCGGGGGTTTTTGCATGACGCCCTTGGCTTTGGGTTCAAAGGCGAGGGGGACAGTTAAAGCCACCGAGCTAATCATATTCACCCACAAAATTTGTCCGGTTAAAATTGGCAGTAATGTTCCTAGAAATACGGCGATTAAAATTGTCATCGATTCGCCGCCATTGATGGGCAGAATGAAGGCAATTGTTTGGCGGAGATTCTGATAAACTGTGCGTCCTTCTTCTACTGCTGCTTCGATGGAGGCAAAATTGTCATCGGTTAAAATTGTGTCGGCTGCTTCTTTGGCAACTTCGGTGCCGGTAATTCCCATTGCAATGCCAATATCTGCTTGTCGCAGTGCGGGAGCATCGTTGACACCATCTCCTGTCATGGCGACAATTTCACCTTTTGATTGCAATGCTTCAACTAGACGCAATTTTTGTTCCGGTGCAACGCGAGCAAATACATTGGCATTTTGTGCTGCTTGAGTGAATTCTGAATCGCTCATTTGGGCAAGTTGTTGTCCGGTGTAAGCTAATACTTCCGCGCTGGAACTTAATTGCATTCGGCGGGCGATCGCACTAGCAGTCAAGGCATGATCTCCTGTAATCATTTTGACCCGAATTCCCGCAGATTGACACGCACGCACCGCGTCGATCGCTTCTTGTCGCGGCGGATCGATCATCCCTTGCAATCCCAAGAAAATTAACCCCTCGTCGAGATCTTCACGCTCGATTGATTGCTTGGAAGCTGCTGGTTTTTTCGCAAATGCCAGCACGCGCAATCCCTGCTGCGCCATCACATTCGCTTGGGTTTCCACTTCTGCGGGGTTTAATGCGATCGCTTCTCCCCGAAGATCGAGCATTTGATTGCACCGCAACAGAATTGCCTCCAGCGAACCTTTAACATAAATAGTATTGACTCCCCTGCTTCCTTCATGCAAAGTTGCCATGTACTGAAACTCAGATTCAAAGGGAATTGTATCTAATCTCGGCATTTGGCGAGCGAGGATTTGCCTTTCTAACCCAGCTTTTTGGGCAACAACAATTAATGCTCCCTCAGTCGGATCTCCCACCACTTTCCACTGTCCATCCTCCTGTTCCATATGGGAATCATTGCACAGCAACCCCGCCATCAAACATTCCCAAAGCGCGATTTCAGATGTGAGATTTTGGATTTTCCTCCTCCCCTGCTCCTCTGCTCCCACAGGCGAGACGCCTGTGCTACGCTGCTCGCCTGCTGCCACAATTTCCCCTTCCGGCGCATACCCGACACCGCTGACTGCATAATGCATTCCTCCGGCGTAGATATCCTGCACTGTCATCTGATTTTCAGTCAGCGTGCCTGTTTTATCCGAACAAATAATCGTGGTACTGCCGAGGGTTTCGACAGCTGGTAATTTCCTGATAATCGCATGACGAGCCGCCATTCTAGACACCCCAATTGCCAGGGTAATCGTCACAATTGCCGGTAATCCTTCTGGAATGGCGCTGACGGCTAAAGCTACCGCCGCTTTAAACACCTCGATCCAGGATAGTCCTTGCCCCAATCCCACGGCAAAAGTCAAGGCTGCCAGCCCCAGGATGACGTAGAGTAACAATTTAGTGACGACTCCACACACTAATGCTTCGCATATAGTGTGGGCTTCTCCAAACTCCGAAGAGTAGAGAGAACTTCCTTCGAGGTACTATCAGTTGTAGAGTGACCCACAACAACTTTCCCTCTACGGCGGTTTATAGTCGGGAACTCGCCCAGCCCGACTCTTTTGATGTTGATAGCGGCGTTGATATCCCTATCAACCCAAAGATTTTCTACCTCATCCCAATATTCACGGATAGTGCAATCGGTGAAGATGAACTCATCCCGATAGGAGAGTAGTTGGGAGGTGTAGGCGGGATTCACTTCAATCGCAACGGCTCCAGCTTTTGCAGCTATGTATTCCAGGATTGTAAAGAATTGCCCAAATGCAGCATCGTTCCAGGATTTGTTCAATCCAGACTTAGCCGCTTGACCGTTAGGCAGGTATCGTCCCTGCTCATCTTGTTTTGCGCCATTGCGCTTACTCAACCCTTTGAGGTTGAGATTCTCGTAAAAGAATACCGCTTTGCCCGTTCTCACAACTTTGTGAGCGGTCTTGAAGGCACAATCGCGTCTAGCTCTGGCAATGCGTTGATGCTCTCTGGCTTCACGATGAGCCAGTTTGCGGCGGGAACGACTCCCTTTTTTCTTGGCAGCTTTACGGTGAGAAACTTTAGCTAGTCGTTTTGCGGACTTGCGGAACGACTTAAGCGAAGGCAGTTTTTCACCGTCAGATGTAGCCAGGTAGGCATCTTCATGCAAAACTGCATCCATGCCCAAAGCGCTATCCCATGACAGATCTATGCCGTTAGAGTCGATCGGCACAGTTGGATCGTCTAACCGTAAGTTCACATACCAACCGTCTGCTTTTTTAATCAGTTGTACCTGCTTCAGGATGGCGCCGTCTGGAAGATCTCTGTGCATTCGCACCTTCAACAATCCCAGCTTAGGCATCTTGATAAACAGGTACTTGCCGCCCAACGAGCAGGAATGCAGCTCAAGTCCTGCACCTTCAAACACCATTGAGCGAAATCTTTCAGCAGACTTGAAGCGAGGTTTACCGCTCCGCTTGCCATTGCTGTCACCCGCAACAAAGCGCTCGAACGCCTTATCAACTCGTTTACAAACTTCCTGCAACGTGTTGGCCAGAACCCGTGAAAAGTCTAGCAATTCAGACGACCAACCGACTGTGACCAGATCCGTTTTGATCTCAGGAAGATATTTCTTTTGACTGTAATAGTTGGGATGATCCCGCAATTGAGGCAAGTGACAAATCAGAGGGCAGGCGTTGATATAGCAGCGGTTGCGTTCCCACCAATCAAACCTGTCTCCAATTTGACGGTTGTACCAGTATTGGCAAGTCCGCAACCAGAGATTAAGCTCTAGCTTCTGTTCAGTTGTGGGAAGTGCTTTGTACTGGTAGGTGTATTTCATGGTATCATTATAGCACACAGCTATACAGGCTAGCGCCATGAATCAGGTTAATTTTCGAGTCACCGATGAAGAATTGATGCACTTAAAAAGATACTGCCAGATCAAGGAAAGACAGCAGAGCGAGGTTCTGCGTGAGTTAATCAGGAAATTGTCAATCTCCGGGGTATTGAACCCCATCGATTGACGCGCATTCCTCTCACGCTAACCGAAGCGGTCTAGCGTGAGGCTCCTGCTGCTCTAGCTGAATTTTTGGATTTTTCGGGTCAGGGGGGTTTCTAGGCTGGTATGGCGCTCCATTAGCTGAGAAATGCGACCTGTTTCGGTGGAATCTGCGATCGCAACGACAATCCCGCTGCCTTGTCCAGCCGTCACCAAGCTGCCAGCATAAGCCATATTGGTGCGATCCGCGAGGGGGGTTTCTGGAGAAAGTCGCCGAGTTGCTTTCTCAACGGGAACAGATTCGCCAGTTAAACCAGATTCATCGATTTGCAAGTTACGCACTTTAACTAATCGCAAATCGGCGGGAACTTTATCGCCGGAAGCCATTTGCACCAGATCCCCCGGTACTAATTGTGTGGAGGGAATGCGTAATTTTTGGCGCTCGCGGATGACGGTTGCTTCTGTGGTGACCGATCTTGCTAAGGCTGCGATTGCGCTTTCTGCTTTAGACTCTTGAATAAAGCCAATCGTCGAATTAATCAGCGTTACCGCAAAAATTACCCCCGCATCTACCCAATCTTGTAAAAATAGCGTGACTGTCCCAGCAATCAACAAAATATAGATCAGCGGCTGATTGAATTGCAACAGAAAGCGCATCCAGAGAGGCTTTCCTTTTTTACTGGTCAATTCGTTGGGGCCAAAACTATTGTGTCGTTTGGTTGCATCAAAGTTACTTTCTAATAGCTGGGCAACTTCTTCCACCGGCAGATGGTGCCAATGGTTTTCTAGTAGATTTTCCATTGCGATCGCTGGCATACCGCTTCCTCCACAACTTGAAATTGATAGTTCAATCAAACCCAAAAATTTTTAAAGCACGAACGAAACCTTTCTACCTTTTTCCTCACCTTATCGCTAAGTTGGCTGGGAAAAAGTTTGGGTATTTTACTTTATTTATCAACAGCCTAAACCATCAGCTCGGTTTCGGAATCTAGCCTATGGTAGATACGAGAGGCTGTTTTACTAATATTTTTTCCTGGGTCTCCGACGCACCCTACTCTATGTGCCAGCCCTTGTAAGTTCTATATTTAATTCTTGCGAGAAGCAATCCGAGCGGCGAGATGATTAAAAAAATGTTCTGTCTGAGTATCTTTTCCACCCCATCCAGGAATTTTTTCTCCAATTACACTGAAGAAATCGTCAACAATAAATTGGGCAATCTTTTTCTTTTTACCCTGAGCTGAATAAACAAGCTGACAGGGATAAGCCAGAAGACCAATCCTAGGCATTAATCCAACTAAGAAAGCAATCCAAGGAATTTCTTTTCGGTATATAACTGCTTGAATTACTCTCCAAGACGTATACATGGTTCGATAGACTGGCCCTCCAAGAGCCATGTAATAAAAAATAGTTCATCAATTAAGCCAGTTAAATACAGAAGCGGCACAAGATATTCAATCATTTTAATAAATAGTTTAATGCCAATATGAACGCCAAAATCATTTAAATATTCACTGCTTGTCTCGCGTTATAGGTGCTGCAACAAACCGTTAGCTTCTTCAAATTTTAGCGGCTTTCTGTCTGGCCAATAATTAATTATTTTCCTCAGATGATTTTTAGCTATAGTTAATCGATAGCTTTGAGAAGAAAGAAATCTCCAAAATTGCCAAATAAATTGTCGATCAGGAATTTTTACGAGTTTGTTGAATGCGATCGCAGGCAATTCAATTAAGATCTTTTTCAAGCTCTGCCCCAAGATTCTGAGCAGTTCTCGTCCGTACCAAAGTAATGGGCGTTCTGAATACCAATTAGCTTGTCGAACGGTGATTAATCCTTTTTTGAGTTGATATTGAATACTGCGGTCAACTCTCCTCATTGACTTCCATTTTTCTTGATGATACTCTAATCGCTCGATATGCTGTAAAATCTCATCATATCGTTGGCTTCCCAATTTTTATTGTAATTTAACCTTGACTCTGTTTACATATTGTTTTAATTTCCTGCTATTTACATCATCAAATAATGCCCGGACATACTGAATTGATTTGGGTAAGTAAAATGAAACCATTGTCAAGAGATTTAAAGGAAATAAAGCTGGTACACCCGATTCTAAATCTATCCAAACAAAAATATATTTATCGGGAGTGTCACTGGTTAATAAAAAATTATTTAAAGCTGTAGGCGTTCCTTTCCCAGCTTGCCAAACTAATCGATCAAAGCCAGCTTGAATTAATTTGTTTTGTAAAGGCATCATAATGCCATGAACTAAAGCGGGTAATTCGCCCAGTCTTTCTCGGCTAAAAGGTTGGCGCAATGCAACGTGTCTTCCTTGAATAAATTCTGTATCTATTTGATAAGCTTTAAATTCGTGATTCCAATCTGTGGTAATTGCCTCGGCAACTCTTAAATCATCATCAAACCAAAACTGAACCAACGCACTGAGAATTTGGCGGCGATAAAAAGCACAATTTATCGCATCTTCATTCCAAATGTAGGGATTCGGAGAACCAAAGAAAAAATAATGTATTATCTTAGCGACTTTATCAGCGTCAAATATTTTTCGCGCTAGCAACCCTGCCTGGGTTTCGACTAAAAAAACTTTTCCAGACCTTCCAGAGCCTAATAATTTAGGAGAGGGATATTGTTGTATGTCTATCATAATCTCACCTTCAAAATAGTTGGGGCGGAAGCGCCCGCCCCAAGTTATGTAATTTCAATGTGGAACAGCTTGTTACTTACTAACATCTGCCACTTGTTTTGATGCTGACTCCGGTAACACGGCTGGATCGTCATCAATTGAGAGCAAGAACTGAACTAGGTCGCCCATACTCAGCAAGTTAATCGGGCCATTAATCGCACCCACCACATCGGTAAAGAAATATTCGTTACCAAAGGTTTCCCGATAGAAAGCGTCGCGACCGATTTTAATCAGGTTTTCGGTGATAGGAATAGCCCCATTTTCAGGTGCGAGGTGCAACTGTCCTAACTTTGTTTGCAACAATTGCTCTGCTTCGGCTTTGTTAACGGTGTAACCCAACAGATCGTAGGAACCGATTTCCTGGGGAGTGCTTTGGGTTAGAGGTGTATAAGTAGTGTCGAGCTTAGGCGATCTTGTCGGCAAGCTTAGCTCGATAAAGTAACCCAGAAAGCCGACAAAGACAAGCAAAGACAGCAAAATCAAAATTGAGCGTAATGGGAAATTTTTCGGAAATACAGAGGCGAAATTCATAATTTATCAGCCTCAACGGATAGCTGTATGTTAGAAATCGATCGGGGTTGCCACCATCTCTCTGTGGAATGAGAAAAACAATATAATGTTAGATTTCCTATCTGTGGTGTGATGCTACATAGGCTTGATTTTGTTTAGAGTACGGACATTAGCGACGGAAACTGAAACCTGTAACATGACTTCTAGAAATCGGTCGAATTCTGATAAAAGCGCTATTCCCAATCAGTATCGACAACCTCAACAGATAAATAAGCGCGTAGCTAATAAAACTGCGCCTCCCCAAAAGATAGCTTATAGCGTTGTCCATGCAATTCCTGGACGTATTCGTTTTCGCATTCCTCGGCTAGCCAAAGATTCTGATTATGCCAACAAACTCAAGAGCGTGCTAGAAAACGACTCTAGGATTATGAGTGTTCGCGTTAACCCCAATACCGCATCGATTGCGATCAATTACCAAACTGGTGTCATAGCAGACGACCAAATGCGATCGCACCTGGTAAATCTGATCCAAAAAGCCCCTAGTATAGTTTTGCCAACCCAAGCAACGGTAAAATCAATAGTGCGAGTTACATTTGATGCTATCATCAACCTAATTGACAGTACGCGGAACGTCAACCAAGTCCGTAACGCCATTATGCATCAACGCTTCCGGAAAGATGTTTGGGAAAGATTACTATCTGGTGCGAAAACAGCAATCAAGGGACTAAAATCTGCCATCCTGTTTATCTTACCCAACAAGCAAGGACAAATACCAAGCGGCGATAGGAAGGCGGGTTTGCAGCTTTTCCAACTGCAAGCTGTTGGGGTTAGGAGAAACCTGGACAGTGGACAACCTTCCTGAAAAACTACTCGTTAAATACTCAGACTTAAGCGCATTTTTGGGCGAGAATTGCAACATACTCAATTACTAAATCAATCAACCGTCCAAAAATGCCAAATTGGCATGTTTCAGGCAGCAAAGAAAACAAATATGGGCAATAATTTCAACAATCTCCCCAACAATAATCATTTAGTTCGGGCAATACATACTGCTGTCCCAGGCAGAGCTAGATATAAGGTGTATGGACTTTATCGTTCGGAAGCTATCAAAAAATATCTGGAAATTAGATTGTCACGGGAGAAAGGAATCACGCAAGTTAGTGCTAATCATTATACGGGAAACGTTCTTGTATTTTTCCTTCCATATTTACAGCCAAATGCTATTGGCTCGCTAATTAAAGGCATGATTTTAGATTATTACAAAAAACAGTTGATTTTATCAACTGATACCCCAGCCATCCAAAATGGTAACTTACATGCCATAAATAGCAGAGAACCAGTTACAACTGTTAGAAGTAATGGCGAAAATATAGCAGTAACACCTATATTAACCCAAACACCTCAGCCAAAACAATTAGACCAATTGATCGGCCAAATTGTCCTAGCATCAACTGCTGTTTCTGGCCTGGTAATGGGTACTGGAATCTTACACGTATATGGTCTTGATACAACCCTTTTGCTCTTGATTCAGAAACTGCAATCGCCATTTTTAGATCGCATGATGCTGGGGATAACTTCTCTGGGCGATCTAGAATATTTACTGCTGATTTGTTTAGGAATGGAAGCTAATCTGCTGTATTATAAACGTCCCTTAGAAGCAATTATCTTTGGCACAGCCGCTGTTGGTGCTATAGGTTTAAATTATTGGATGAAAATGCTGTTTTTTAGGGCACGCCCAGCACTGTGGGACTGGATTATTGATGCGGCTCACTATAGCTTTCCTAGCGGTCACGCAATGGGATCAATGGTAATTTATGGCTTCATTGGTTATATTTTGGCTCAGCAATTTCCGCAATCGCGAAGACAAATTATTGCCTTAACCGTAACCTTAATTGTTGCCATAGGTTTTAGTCGGCTTTATTTGGGCGTACACTGGCCTAGTGATGTGGCAGCTGGCTATGCCGCTGGTTTATTGTGGTTGATTGCCTGTATTCTGCTCTGGGAATTGAAACAAAAATATCCCTGGTCAAGTAGATATTTACAACAGGAGTATGAACAGTCTTAATCCGGACAATACACGATATAAACTTTGTTTGCCATCCTGGGTTTGCACGATCATATCCGGTGCCCTATCCCCTGCTTTTAACCCTTGGTGAAAATGCCACCAATCGATTAAATTCAGTCTTTTGGGAGATGAATTTGGCAACAAAAACGGGTATTCTTCCTGGACGATGGGACTTTTACGGTAGTTTACCTTTAATCCAGATACAGTATTGACGATGCGTTTTTGAACGATGTCAAAACTGGTGATAAAACCAGCGACATAACGGCGAATTTGCTTAAGTATTGGATTGCTTAGGGTTACTATCCGTGTGGCTAATTCAGTGCTAGCTAAGATTAATTTGGAGACAGGTTCGCGTTCGAGTGGGTATGAGTTGAGTAAATCTGTGGATGCTCCTCCTTCGATTGCTAAAGCGAGTTTCCCAGCTAGGTTATAAGCATCTTGCAATCCCGCATTCATCCCTTGACCTCCGATGGGACTGTGGGAAGACAAGGCGTCACCTGCTACAAAGACGCGCCCGATGCGGCTTTTGTCAACCATTCGCTGACGGATTTTGAAGCTGCTTGTCCAAACTGGGTTGGTTAAGTTAGCTTGGAAGTGCGATCGCTCGTTGAATAATTGCTGAACAAGTGGCAAATTTATCTCTTCAGGTAGTTCTCGATCTGATGGTACGTCCACAAACAACCGCCAAAATCTATCTTCTGGTAGTGGAAACGCTCCTAATTCACCATTAGAGGTTAAAAATATGTGCGGTTCATGAGGTGAAAGATTTCAGTCAATTTCCACATCCATTAACAGGAACGAAGCCTCAAGGTCAACACCTTTATAAGCCAAACCAGCTGCCTGACGAACGGTACTGTGTGCCCCATCACAACCTATCAACCAAGGGACTCGACAGCGTTCTTTTCTTCCATCTGCATGACTAAGGGTGGCAGTAACACCATCATTGTCTTGCTCTAAACTACAAAAGGTGACAGACCGCTCAATTTTCACCCCAAGGTTTTCCACTAAATGTGCCAAAATATCTTCGGTTTCAGACTGTGGCAGAGAAAGAGCAAACGGAAAGCACGAATCTAACCGAGCGAAGTTGATCCGAACAATAGGTTTGCTATCTGCATAAACATTCAAAGCATGTAATTTGCGTCCGCGTTTAATCGCCTCATCAGCGATACCCAATCTGTCAAATACTTCCAAGGTGCGGGCAAAAACTCCTATGGCTTTACTGGTTTTGGAGGGGTGGGGGTTTTTGTCAATTAAACGCAGCTTGACTCCACGCCTTGCTAGTTCTGCGGCTAACAGTAAACCCGTTGGTCCTGCTCCTACGATGAGTACATCTGGTAACACTGCGGAACCTCCTTAGCGTTCAAAGAGCGGTTTCCGTATCACCCAAAATTTTCGCAATTTAACTATCTCCCCTGGATGCCTATCTTTTCAGATCGATCTAATTATTTGCATATGCAATAGTACTGAGCAGCGCGTTTTCTGCTTGCCGGGAATCTAACCGGGTATGTTGCACGACAATCGGCACATCAGAAGTAATCACGCTGGCAAAATCAGTGTCGAGCGGAATTGTTTCTGGGTCTTTAAGGTTGTTGAATCGGATATGCTTTGTTCGCCGCGCTGGAACGGTTTCTCGGTAAGGGCCTACAGGTTCTCTATCGCTATAGTAAATCGTAATTTCAATCTGGGCATCTTGGTCGCCAGCGTTCAGAATGCACACTGTTTCATGGCTGGTAAATTGCGGTTCGGGGCCGTTGCTATAAGCAGGGATATAGCCTTCAGCAATAGCCCAACAAGTGCGTCCAATTGGCTGATTCATTGTTCTATCTCCCGATCGATCTTAAACTCTTCTGCGCGAACGCATCCGCTGGGATGTCCACAAAGCGGTGATGCTTTCCAGGAATTGGAACCTGCTACCTACTAAATGGTCAGAACCTGTTTGCGATGCTGAACTACTCAAACTCCGTAAACCATGCAAATCCAAATAGCTAAATCCCACTTTTGAGAAAAAGGGAATTAAGCAAAATAAGAAGGTATCAAGGGTTTGATTAATCCAACCAAAACCACTCGGTCCAATAATCCAAACAATCGGGTAGCAAATCCACAACACTGTAAAGTAGGTTGTCAGGTTATCGTAAAAGTTTGAAAGTTCCGCGCCTTGACTGCGAGTTTTGGCACGTAAAGGCCCCCAAATTCCCCCAAGGACAACCAAAAAAGCAACAACGCCGTTGATATACCAGAAATATCTCACCCAAGGAACTGTGGAAAGATCGGCAATCAAACCACAGGCAACTACTATCACTTGTGTCATCATCAGCGAAGCGATGAGTGCCCAGTCTTTGGAAATATAGTGCATCGCCGTCCAAGATAAAGCTAACAGCAACAACGGCGTGGTTACAACCCAATCCAAATAGCGAGCATAGTGTGCAATTTGACCGGCAACGGCAATCTTTCCCTGTTCTAAATTACCTTGCGGTAAAGTCATGGATAAATAAGCCAATCCAGACCAGATGGGAATAAAGGCAGCAACAAGGTATTCGTATTTGGGAACGCCGCGAGTATTTTTACTCAGCGATATAAAATGCAATGCACCTATTGCCATCCCCGCTACGTAAATCCAATGAAAAATCTTTTGCCAATCCATAGCTTACCTCGGTAGAGTTTTTGAGTGGATGGATGCTTTTGTTGCTTTATTTCTAGCTAAGACAGCAAATGTGACCAGAAAGTGACAGTTTTGGGTTGCTTGTTTTTTGCTCCCCCTAAATCCCCCTTAATCAGGGGGACTTAGGGGGATCATTGGCGTTCGCAGCTTGTTTTGATCCCCCTAAATCCTCCTTAATAAGGCTTGTCGTTACCCACATCTCACGTTACCCATCAAACCCGCCCGGCAATAAATTGCAGGGCTAATAGCGAAAGTCCACTTAAGTGGACTCGAAAGACTTCTTTAGGACTTACGCAAGGGCGTTCCTATCACCAAAGTTTCTGCGTCGATCTTTCGTTGCCAAACCGACGATTTTTCAGAGAAACTTTGGTGTTTGCGTAAGTCCTGTTCTTTAGTCCATGACGTGGACTTTCGCTACTCGCTGTGGGATTTTAATCTCCGGGCAAACTGAGAGGGAAAGCGTTAATCAGACTCCGGAAAAAATGTGGGTAACGACAAGCTTAATCAGGTTGAGATCTTGCACCAATCTCATACCCCGCCAGGGAATAAATTCCCTGACTCACAGCGCCAGTCGGTTAAAACGGAGTTGTTTGATCGCATTTAGTCGGTTTTAACCGACTTAAGCTATTAGCCCGGAAATTTATTTCCGGGCGGGTTGGGAGACTGATGCAACATCTGAAAAGGCAGACTTGCGTAAGTCCTAAGCTTGTTTGAGCAGTAGTGTCACTTTTGGGTCACATTTGGGAATAACGCTGGGATTGGTAGGGTTAGGTATTTTCTGAGGAATTGCTCCCGAGTAGTTAACCTTGTCTCTATTCCTGATGTCAATGTAACTTTTATTGCCAATGTCAGCGAAAAAATTCAGATCGGCTTTGTGGATCTGGATAAAAATTACACTGGGGGCATTCCTGTTATTAATGGCGGCGGTTTTAATCCTGCTGCCCATTCTGACTTTTCTGCGCGTGCCTTCTTTCGTCATCGGCAATGAGGCGATTTGGTTTTTGCGCTGGCAGTACACTCCGGGTGGTTTTTCTATTGCATTTAATCCGATTTCTTTGTTGGCGTTCGCATCCCTAATCGGTTTAATCGGACTGTGGATTGGCAGGAGGCAAAACAAATGAAATTAGGCCAATGGTTGGGAGCGATCGCATTTGTTGCCTCGCTTTACATTATCTGGCAAATTCGCCGATTGCTGTTGTTATTGTTTACAGCAGTCGTGCTGGCAGTGGCAATTAATCAACTGGTGCGGCAACTTGAGAAAACTCGCTTAAAACGGATTTGGGCTGTCTGGCTGAGTTTGAGTATTGTTGTTACCTTGTTAGCAGGATTTTTCTGGCTAATTGTACCGCCCTTTGCCGAGCAATTTCAGCAATTATTAGCGTTATTTCCCACTGGAATCGAGCGGATTCAGCAGGGAATCAACTGGTTAGAAGAGCGCATTCAAGGCTCTTTTATTCCAGAAATTCCCGATGTCAATGGGTTCGTTCAACAACTTCAACCTTTGAGTACGAATTTACTAGGACGCGCCTTAGCTTTCTTCTCCTCCTCAGTAAATATGGTTTTAGAATTATTACTGGTATTAGTTTTAACCTTAATGTTGTTAATTAATCCGCAACCGTACCGTCAAGGATTTGTGCGCTGCTTTCCTTCATTTTACCGCCATCGAGTTGATGAGATTCTTTCCCGTTGCAATCAAGGTTTGGGTAGTTGGACAGTCGGGGCTTTAATTGAAATGGTGTTTATTGCTGCTTTTAGCGGACTTGGGTTATGGATTTTACAAGTACCGCTAGTATTAGCTCATGCAGTTTTGGCAGGGTTGCTAAATTTTATTCCCAATATTGGCCCTACTTTGAGCGTGGTTTTTCCGATGGCGATCGCATTTCTCGATGCCCCTTGGAAAGCCGGAGCAGTGTTAATTTTATACATCGTCATTCAACAAGTTGAAAGTTATTGGTTAACGCCTACGGTGATGGCAAAACAGGTGGCGCTATTACCTGCTGTTACGTTAACGGCTCAAATCTTCTTTGCCACCATTTTTGGAGCTTTGGGGTTACTGATAGCACTACCTCTGACGGTGGTTGCGAAAACTTGGATTGAAGAGGCATTATTTCAGGATATTTTGGCTCGGTGGAAGTCTGCGGCGTCTTAGAGCATAATCGTAGTAATCAGCTATTAGCGATTAGCTATTGCAGGAGAAAAGCCTTGCCAAATAACATTCGAGATCGGTTCAGGGATTTTAGAAACCGAGGCTCCGATCCAAATCAAGCTCAACAGCTACAAACAGAATTACTCGATGAATCAAAGTTAGATTCGTCTTACCTAATTTTGATAGTTAGTTCCTGCGCGATCGCAACTTTTGGTTTACTCTCCAATAGCACTGCTGTCATCATCGGCGCGATGATTATTGCACCCTTAATGCTGCCAATTCGAGGGTTAGCATTTGGTGCTTTGGCAGGCAATATTATCTTATTTCGATGTGGCATAACTTCCCTTGTACTGGGAAGTTTGCTGGCGATTGCGATCGCTTACTGTCTGGGTCTACTTGTCGGCATTTCCAGCTTTGGTAGCGAGGTGCTGGCACGGGGGAAACCCACGTTGTTAGATTTAGGTATTGCGGTGGCTGCTGGTGGTATCAGCGGATACGCTAAGGTAGAACCGAAGATTTCTGGGAGTTTGGCGGGGACGGCGATCGCAGTTGCTTTAATGCCTCCGATTTGCGTCATTGGTTTAGGATTATCGCAAGCAAATTGGTCGCTAAGTTTAGGAGCAACCTTACTTTATCTCACCAATTTGTTAGGCATTACCCTTTCTTGCATGTTGACGTTTCTCGTAGCAGGATATACCTCTTTGGTGCGAGCAAAAAAACCTTTGATGTGGACTTTAGGTTTTACGGCAGTTCTGCTGATTCCTTTAGGTTTCAGTTTTGGTGAATTAGTTCGTCAAGCGCAACTCGAAACCAGTCTGCGACGAGCGTTGTTAAACCGAACTGTTACTTTTCAACGAGTGCAATTGCTTACAAGCGAAATCAACTGGTTAACCAGTCCGCCAGAAGTGCGTTTAAGCGTCAGAGCAAAAGATCCAGTAACCCCAAAGCAGGTGCGGTTGTTGGAAGAATTTGTTGAGCGAGAAATGGGTCAACGTTTTACTTTAATTTTTGAAGTCGGTCAAATCGAAGAAGTCTTGCGAGAAGATTAATAACTCGCGGTAATTGCTAATTGCTAATTGCTAATTGCTAATTGGTGATTTTTATTTTATATTAGCCATTAGCCATTAGCCATTATGTTCTCCCTGCATTTCTTTAACTTCAAATAAACTAATCAATACTCCTGCAATGGGAATTGATAGAAAAAGCCCGACCAAACCTGCAACTTTAGCTCCGACTAATAAAGCAAAGAACATCACAACTGGGTTGATATTAATCGAACCTTGCATAATCCGAGGCATGAGCAGATTTTCTTCAACCTGTTGCAGCAAAACACAACCGATTAAAACTTTAAGGCTTAGCCAAATTCCTTGAGGTAATATAATTAAAGAAACTAGGCTAATTCCGATAGTGGCTCCGATGCCGGGAATCAGGTCGAAAACGCCTGCAATCGCTGCCATTACTAAGGCATAAGGAACATTTAATATAATAAATACAATAAACGCCGAAACTCCAAAGAAAATCGATAAAATTAACCGCCCCCAAAAGAAACCCAAAAAGTTGCGCTGAATTGCCTCATTCAGTCTAACGCGCAGATTTACTGGAAAAAATTTAAGAATAAAATTCCAAATTATTTTTCCATCTAGCAAGATGAAAAAAGCTACAACGGCTACCAAAATTAAATCAACTAAATTGGAAATTAAAGTTTGAAGCGTAGCCAAACCAATTCCAACTCCTGCTAAAGCTTGCTCGCGTAATTGCGCTTCAATCGCAGCAAAATCTACTTGAACATTCCAGTTATTCAGAATATTTTGGATGCGATCTAAGAGTGCGATCGCTGATTCAAAAAGTTGAGGAGATTGACTGAGCAATTGTTCCGCTTGGGAAATAATGGCAAAACCCAACGTGGCTATCAACCCGACAATAATTAGCAGACTCAGTAAAAAAACTCCGGTAACTGCTAGCCCCCGTGGTAAAAAACGAGCCACCCACTGCACGGGATAATTCAGCAAAAATGCCAGAATAGCGGCAAATATAAAGATGGCTATCGCTTTTTCAAAATAAGCCAAAATCTGGACAATTGCCCAGCCAAGAGCTAACAGTAACAAATAGCGAACCAGCTTTGTAGTGCTGAATCGATCCCAGAAGTTTTTTGTACTTGACTCATTCATTATTCCTGAGATTTGATGTTATGAGTAAACCTTGATACCATAGGATGAATTATGGCAGCTTGTCTGCGATAATTCCTCTACCTGCGGTCATGTTTATTTCGAGAAGATGGATTTTTGTTAGCTCGCCGTGACGTTTCGACGCTAGATACTTGGGAAGGATTTTGGTGAGTGCGATCGAAGTGTATGGCATACTCAGACGGGACAATGGGAGAGCCGCGCTGTTTGGCATAAACCTTAGTAAATTCTGCCCCTAACAAGAGAATTTGGGCTGCATAAAAAACCCAGGTAATAACAATGACAAACGATCCAGCTACGCCATAAGCAGAACCATAATTAGTTTGGCGCAAAAACAGCCCGAATAAAAATTGACCTACTAGAAATAGAAGTGCGGTAATTATCGCCCCAACAACCGTATCGCGCCATGCAATTTCCGCATCGGGTAGGATAGTATAAATCATGGCAAATATCAGTGTAGTCATCCCGAAAGAAATCACCAAGCTGATAACTTGCCACAGATAACCAGAACCGGGAGTTATATTATTCAAAACCTCAACTAATGCCGCCAATATTGTATTGCCCACAAAAGAAACAAGCAATAAAAATGCAATGACCAACACCATTGCGAAAGATAATAGGCGTTTGCGTAGAAAGTGGAAAATTTGCCTTCTAGGCTCTGGCTTCACCTGCCAAATTCTGTCTAATGCGTCTTGAATTTGGGCAAAAACTCCCGTCGCTCCAAATACCAAAAATCCCAGATTAAATAAAAGTCGAAAGGTTCCTCCTGTAGCATCGGCTCTCATGTTAGCAATAGCGGTTGCGATTAATTGCGCCCCTTCCTCGCCAACCATTTCTGTCAATTGAGTAACAATCTGGTCTTTCGCTGCGGCTTCTCCAAAAATTGCCCCAACAATCATAATGACAAGCACTAGCAGTGGCGCGAGGGAAAAGACCGTGTAATAAGCCAGGGATGATGCTAAAAGAGAGACTTCATTGAATTGCCACTCAGAAACAGTTTCTTTTAATAATCGCCAAATTTTTCTTAAATTAACCATATTTTTGAGAAATCAGATTATAGCTCAGAGTTGACGCGGTGGTTATCAGAAATTGTTGGCAAATTGCGTAACCTCACCGTGTAAATATCGGTCGGCATTTCAATTCCTGCCTGTTGCAATGCCTCTTTGATTGCCTGAGCAATTAGAGAAGTTGTTTCTAAAAATGGCAGGCGGCGGGAATTCACCCAGCATCTGACTTCAATGTTGACTGTACTGGGAGCGAGTTCGCGCAATAAAATTTCTGGTTTGGGGTCTGATTCAACCCCTTCAACTTTGATGATGGCATCGTTTATAATTTGCTTGGCTCTTGTAATATCTGTGTTATAGTCAATTCCAACCATAATGGAATTACGGCGAAAGGTACAGATAGTATTGTTAACAATGGTGGCGGTAAAAACTTCTTGATTGGGAATATAAACGACACGCCCGTCGTAGGTTTTTATTGTTGTTGCTCTCAGTTGAATTTGAGTTACGGTGCCTTCAAACTCTTTGATCGCAATTTGGTCGCCTAACCGGAAAGGGCGAGAAGCCAACAAAATAATCCCAGAAAAGTAGTTACTGATAATATCCCGCAAACCAAAACCCAGGGCTACACTTGTCAACCCCAAAGTTCCCAATAAAGTAGCAAAATCTAGACCCAAAACGCCTAAAGCAACAATGGCGCCAACCACCCACACGCCACCATATCCCAACCGACTCACCAGGACTTTAGAGTTATGATCCACTTCCCAATGTTGCGCCCCTAATAAAGTGAGGCGACGCACGCTGATTGCTAACAGCAAAGTCACGACTAACGCTAACAGTGCGCCTAAAAAAGAGGGCAAGTTGTCGATAATATCTCGTTGAAACTGACGCAGCGTACTGTACAGTCGTTGCCCCACATCAATTGCCAAGGGGGGTTGCTCAAATGCCCGGTTTAATTGATCTGCCCACTGTTGCGCTAATGTTTCCACCGGGAGGTTAAAATCTTGCACATCCTGTTGGGTAACCGTCATCAAAACCCGGTTATTCAGTTGCAACGTAGCAATACCTCGCGCTGCATCTGGAACGACGGTAACCGTTCTGCCAGCTTGGGGTTGTGCTAAAATGCTGGCAATCCGGCGGTTGACAATTTGCGCCCGTTGTGTAGCACTAACATCTGATACGCTACCAATTTGAAATACAGGCTGTCCTCTAACAACAATATCGGCAAAAAACAGCCCGTCTGTTGGAATTGATGCGGATGGTATGGGCGTAACAGGCGTAGGAAGAACCTCTTGCGCGAGTCCTTTACTGGATGGTAGAAGCACTAGACTTGCAAACAAGATTGCAGCCGAAAATTGACGAATAATACAGCAGATTGCAAGCGAGTGAGGTACAGCCTTTTGGCTTCGTTTGTGCAGCGGCACAAACGAAGGTGTACCTCATGCGGCTGCAATCCGCTATGAATTTTTGATTGCCACGAATAAAAAGATTATCTATCTTGTTGAAAGAACTTCTTGCAACAGGCATAAATTTTTGCAGAGGGCAGCAGATAAATGCGGATTGCAGCCGTATGAGGTACGATGCTATAGCTACACACAAAGCCTTTTAGTGGACATGGTGCGTTACACTGCGTTAACGCACCCTACATATAGAGAAGTTGCGTCAGCCCTGCGTACTTCACAAGGGTGGAAATCTGCTGTATTTCCAGCCTGCAAAGCAAATGTGACTAGAAAGTGACAAGCGATCGCATACTGGGAGTTGCTTTACCAAAAAACAAAAAAGTTTCGTTGCTCCCAAAGGATGAATATACCGCTGATGGTAACGAGAGCGATCGCAAACTTGCGAAACTGTTCGTCGCTCATCTTTTGCAACACCAACATTCCTACCCAATTCCCTGGCGCTGCGGCAATCCCGATTACCAAACCATACCCAAGATACGGCAAAGTCAGCGCCCCCAAAGCACCATAAGTTATCATTTTGGTGATATGCACCACCAAAACGTGGGCAGATTTGGTCGCGATCATCTTCTCTTTAACTAAACCATAATTAAGGTAAAATGGATTTAAAACCGGGCCAATGCTGCCAATCAATCCTGAAAGAAACGCATAAACAAAACCAGCGGGTAAGAAAAACCAACTCTGAACTTTAAAAGATTGTTCTTTATCCCCAAACCCGAAAGTAAAAATAGAACTAACTAGAAATAATCCCAACAAAACTTGCAACCATTGCAGCGGCGTCCGAGTAAATGCAAATGCACCTAATATTGCTCCCAAAACCGACCCGGGCAAGTACCACAAAGTTAACTCCCAGTCAATATCTTGCCAAAGTTGTAAGGTTCTTTGCAAGTTACCAAACAGCATTCCTGTAGTTACAACTGGCGGGACGGCTGGCGCTGCCAAAAGGAAATTGACCATTGGAATAATGATAAACGGACTACCGCCACCCGCGAGGCTGCTAAGAAACCAAGCAATAAAACTCGCCAGGGTTAATAAATAAGATGGTCATGCAAGTGTAACTATTTACATTGCCATAATTGTAGAATTTGCGGGTTAATTTTGCTATAACTAGCCGCACCTGGTAGATAGCCGACAACTCGGCTAGCATAAATGAGCAAACAATAGCACAAGGACTGCCGCTGAATGGCGAATCTGGAACATCTGGCACAGTTGAAACAAGGAGTATATGTTTGGAATCGCCACAAGCCAGAAAGTTGCGAGTTCGAGATCGACCTCAGTTATGCCGATCTAACGGCAGCCAATTGTGGCGGGGCATACTTACAAGGTGCAAACTTTTACAGAGCAAACCTTTTGGCAACCGACTTCAGCCGCGCCAACCTCAGAGATGCCAATCTTAAACAAGCAAACCTGGAATTGGCAAACTTGAGTCGGGCATACCTAAGTCAGGCAAACTTGGAATTGGCAGTTCTCTTCCAAGCCAACCTCAGCGGCGCTAACCTTCAGGGAGCTTGTTTGGAAGGGACAGACCTTCAAAAAGCCATCATTTTGCGCGCCAATTTAACAGCAGCTTCTCTTCGGGAGACAACTTTTTGGAAATCTTTTCTGATTGGGTCGCTTTTAAGGAAAGCTGACTTGAGTCTAGCAACAATTCAGGAAACAAACTTGGAGCGCACTGACCTTCAAGAAGCAGAAATCAAAGAAGTATATTTTAGGCGATCGCATCTGAGCAAGGTCAATCTTCGATCAGCCAACCTGGAGCGATCCGTTTTCTTAAAAACAGTCTTTTGGCAGACAAACCTTCAGAATGCTTGCTTGAAAGGGGCACATTTTAAAGATGTAGTTTTCCATCAAACTGACTTAACGGGGGCAAACTTTCAAAGCGCGCACTTGGAAGGAGTCGTCTTTAGAGAGGCAAACTTAACAGGAGCGAACTTAAAACGGGCAGTCGTTAAGCAGGCCGTTTTTAGGGAGGCAAACCTCACGGGAGTTAATTTAACAGAGGTAGCGATTCAATGGAAACAATTTGGTAAGAACGCAACGATCGCATCGCAAAAGTAGGGTGCGTTGCGATCGCACCCTACTTCTAGCAGTATCAACCCAAACAGCGCAACACTACGAGACTTCGCGCCGCCACCGGCACTTTATTACCGTTGGTGTAAGTTTTCTCTTCCTTGATAAACCGAGGATCTTTAGTATCAATTACAACGACCCACTCTTTATCATCTAGCCCAAGTTTATTGAGTTGATTTAGTTGGGGCATGTAGGGGCACGGCATATTTAAGGTTATCTGTGCTGGCAATAGGTATAAAATGCCGTGCCCCTACTCCCGCCATCTACTGGAAATATTATAAGTCCTGTTTGGTTAAAACCCGCCCCTACAACCAGAAATTTATTTTCTTGCACTTTTGCCAGAAGTCAATACGCTTCGGACACATTAAAGGTATAAGTTTCTCCATGACTTAAATACCTTACCCGTCCATCCAAACCAGCTGCTGTAACTGCCCGCATAAAATCCTCAAGCGGCGACTTAAAGACAGTGTAATCATTAAAGTGAATCGGAATTGCCATTTGGGGAGCAATAATTTGAATTGCCTGCAATCCTTGTTTTGCATCCATCGTCAGCAGAATTCCGAAAGCTTGCGTTCCTCCCAGGTGTAACAAGGCTAAATCGATATCGGGATAGCGTTTAGGAATTTCTTTTAAATCTTCATAAACTAAAGTATCGCCAGTAATGTAGAGGCGAAATACAGTCTGTTTTGTTGGCGACTGAAACTCCAACATACTTCCCATTACTGGCGGTAAAATAGCTGCTAAAATTCCTGGACCGTGTCTTCCCGGCATAGCAGTAATGCGGACAGAATTTTCCCCTTTGGTAATAGTTAATGTTTCCCAAGTATTAAGCGGTTGTGGCGCGGTGAATCCTTTCTGTTTCAGATCGGTTGCGGCGTGGTGGGTTGTAACGATTGGTACATTTTTATCGAGTTTTTCGGCAGCGATGCGGTCGAAATGATCGTCGTGCATGTGGGATAAAACCACAAAATCCAGCGGCGGCAATTGCTCGATTTCAATTGCTGGATTGGTTCTACGTTTTGAACGCAATCCGTAACCTAAATGCACGTGGTCGCCTTGATGCAAAAAATTCGGGTCGGTGAGGATGGTAAATCCCGCGTAGCGCAGCACGACAGTTGCAGTACCAACGAAGAAAATCGACCCGCTTGATAAGTTTGATTCGGTATTATTTGTTGCTAGGACAAGTTGTTTTAACGAGTTCATAAATACCTAACTAAAATTTGAGCATTTGCTTGAGTGTAATTTCCAACAATCCCGGGCGATGGTTGAGTTTTTCGCCTAAGTTATAAATCACTTTTTCCAAAAGATAGACATCCAGCAGCAGATGCAATTCCTCGGTTGTTTTTGGTAAGAAATTATCCCCACTTGCTACTTTTAGATACCCTTTGAGGAAAGCGGCGCTAACCCAGTAAACCCAAAACTGATTCCCAGCTTCCATTAAGCGCAGATCTTTAGACTGGATCGTGCCGCTTTCGACTTCATTAGCAAAGGCAATGCTAGCAGCATCGTTGAAAGATTGCAGCATTCCCGCTACATCGCGCAGAGGCGATCGCTTCATTCTTCTTTCGCTTAACGGACGAGTTGGTTTCCCTTCAAAATCAATAATGATAAAGTCTTTCCCCGTATAAAGAACTTGCCCCAAATGGTAATCGCCTTGATAGCGGGTACCCATGGCGGTAATTTTTTGATTTAACACTAACCGGAAGCGTCCGAAAAACTCTTCTTGGCGGTTAAGGACAGCTTTCGCCAACGGTTGAATATCCGGCGGTAAAGACTTCAACCGATCTTTCAATAACAGAAAGACTTGCCCGGTTAAATTTCGCGCGTATTGGTAAATCGACCGCTGGTAAAATAACGAAAAAGGTTCTGGTGCAAAATCGGGATTCTCTGCATCGGAAGCAAGAGCAATATGGAGTTGGGCGGGACTTTCACCTAACAGTTGAACATTAGATAGATAGGCATCGATCGTTTCAAATGCCAATTCGGGAATATCCGCCGCTTGTAACTCTAATAACGATCCTGAAGCGATGGGAACTTCTGTGATGTGCGCTTGTTGGGTGATGACGCGATCGCAAAAATCCCGCCAGCTATCCAAAGTATAATCCCACCCGCTGCGGGTATCTTGGATAAACTCTTGCAATACCCCCACCGTCATCGGTAGAGAGTTTGAGGCATGTCGCGCATTGCCTGGTATGGGAGTCTGGGTATCAAAACGGCGGTATTCCAGCGCCCCGGCAAGGGGTGCAAAATGATTTAAACGTTGTTTTTGGTCTAAAAAGCGCCCAATCTCCAGCTCCGGGTTAATACCCGACTCGACTTTGCGAAACAGTTTGAGGATTAAGCGATCGCCATACACAATAGCAATATTTCTGTGTTCCCCCTTTAAAATTTTCGGTTCAATATCCGATGCTTCTGCTGCTATTTTTAAGAATAAATCTGTAGGCGAAGCAACTAATTCGCCATTCATTCCTTTAAAGCGATGACTTTGTACGATCGCAGAAAGCAACGAGGAAAGAAAGTATTTATCTGCGGCGGCGTCAAATAAAACCCCATCTTCTTCTGGATTAACCTGAAGGCGACCGATTACAGTTTGAGGCATTTCCGTTAAAAGCTGTATTGCTTGTTCGCCTTCTGCATAAGCAAGCAGCAACAAATAAGTTTCCGAATTTCCCTGAATATAGTCTACCTGGAACCAAATTATCTTCGCAGGCGTGTCCTTGTAAGGGATAGCGATCGCTTCAACAATATATGCAGCTTGAACCGTGCGATTTTTACTGCCAAACCAAGAACTGCTATACAAATAACCGCGCAAAATAGATTCCAGATTACTTCTGTATTCTCGTTGCGAGAACGCATTTTGCCATTCCCCGCTAACAACCAACATTGGCAATTCAGCTTGTGGTTTCTGCGGTTGGTTAAATGCCGGTTTATACTGAAGAGTAAACCAATAAAACCCATAAGGACTAAGACTGAAAAAATAAGGCGCATCCCCAATCGGTGGAAACTCCGAATGCCCGAAAATTTCCGTTGGCACCATCCCCTTAAACCGCGATAAATCCAATTCCACCGTTTGCACAAAGCGGGACAAATTCGCCACCAATAAGATAATTTCAGATTTCTCAATCTGAGATTCTTCATTATAGGTGCGAGTGAAAGCAAGAACTTTGCGATTATGGGGGTACAATAATTCAAAACTACCTTTCCCAAATGCCTGAAAACGCTTGCGGGTAGCAATTAAGCGTTTCATCGTATACCAAAGCGAATTCGGGTTTGCTCTTTGCGCTTCTACATTAACAGCTTCGTAATGATATTCCGAGTCTACAATCACGGGTAAATATAACCGCTGGGGGTTAGCGCGACTAAAACCCGCATTGCGATCGCTACTCCACTGCATCGGCGTGCGAACCCCGTTGCGATCGCCCACATAAACATTATCCCCCATGCCGATTTCATCCCCATAATAAAGTACGGGAGTTCCCGGCAAAGACAACAGCAAACTATTCAACAATTCTATCTGCCTGCGGTCATTTCCTAACAAAGGCGCCAACCGACGACGAATCCCCAAATTAACCCGCATCACCGGATCTTGAGCATACATCCGATACATATAATCTCTATCTTCATCCGTCACCATCTCCAGCGTTAATTCATCGTGATTCCGCAAAAATAACGCCCACTGACAATTATCCGGAATCGCCGGAGTTTGTTGCAGAATATCAATAATCGGAAAGCAATCTTCCATCCGCAAAGACATAAACAAACGCGGCATCAAGGGAAAGTGAAAATTCATGTGACACTCATCCCCTTCTCCATAATATTGTGCCGCATCTTCAGGCCATTGATTCGCCTCCGCCAACACCATTCTATTCGGATACTTTTCATCTACATGCTGGCGTAACTCCTTTAAAAAAACATGAGTTTCCCACAAATTTTCGCAATTAGTCCCTTCCCGTTCGTATAAATAAGGAACCGCATCCAAACGCAGTCCATCTACCCCCATCTCCAACCAAAAATCGAGAACCTTAAACACTCCCGCACCGCCGGATTATCATAATTTAAATCCGGTTGATGCGAGTAAAACCGATGCCAATAATAAGCTTTCGCAACCGCATCCCAACTCCTATTTGATGTCTCAAACTCCTGAAAAATAATCCTCGCTTCCTGATATTTCTCCGGCGTATCGCTCCCAATATAAAAATCGCGATATACACTATCTTTAGGCGCGCGCCTTGCGCGTTGAAACCAAGGATGCTGAGCCGAAGTATGATTAACAATTAACTCAATAATTACCCTAATTTCCCGCTGATGCGCCGCCTCTAAAAACTCTTTAAAATCCTCCAACGTCCCGTAGATTGGATTAACCGTAGTATAGTCAGCAATATCATACCCATCATCCTTCAGCGGCGAAGGAAAAAACGGCAATATCCAAACCGCATTAATCCCTAAATCTTGCAGATAATCCAGCTTTTCCGTCATCCCGCGAAAGTCGCCAATCCCATCCCCATTGCTGTCAGCAAACGCACGAACAGGCGCTTCATAAATAATCGCGTTCTTAAACCAAATAGGATCGTTATTTAGGGTCTGTTTTTGCATTTTTCCTGCCGAGATAGGAGCTGAAAATGAACCGCAAAAGACGCAGAGAGCGCAGAGGTAGAGGAAAGAGAGAATTGAATCAAATTTAGACAGCTACATTACTCTATTCTCAATCCCTGATTACCTCTTCTTCTTTTCTCTGCGTCCTCTGCGTCTTTTGCGGTTCAATAAAAAATAGCCATTTTTGTTACTCACAAGACAAGTTACCTGGTTTACTCGCCGCAGTCTTCTATCTAAAGTCAGATTAAAATCTATCTGAAGTCGAATTGAATAAGATTCGTGTTATAGTTAAGATTACAGGTCGATCGCAACCCAAAAAACAACATGTATTTTCAACGCGCCAGTGGAATTCTGTTACAACCGACAAGTTTACCGAGCCGATTTGGAATTGGCGATTTAGGCAAATATGCTTACGAGTTTGTAGATTTTTTAGAAAAAAGCGGTCAAAAGTTGTGGCAAATTCTGCCTTTGGGGCCTACCGGATACGAACATTCCCCCTATACGATGAATTTTAGCGCTTTTGCAGGCAATCACTTGCTGATTAGTCTCGATTTATTAGCCGAAGAAGGGTTATTAAGTCGAGATGAGTTAATACCGATACAAGCAGATTTAGCTCGATATAAAGTCAAGTTTGATGCAGTTGTTCCGCACAAAATACAATTACTCAAAATAGCCTATAAGAGTTTTCATGCCTCGCTAACCAGCAAACAGAAAGCGGCGTTTGAAGAATTTTGTCAAGCGCAAGCTTATTGGTTGGATGATTATGCTTTATTTATGGCATTATTAGCAGCGAATGAGGGGAAAAGTTGGAACAATTGGGAACGCGCGATCGCTCGACGCGAACCCGACGCCCTCAAAGCTAAATCGGCAGCATTAAAAGACAGCATTGCTTTTCACAAGTTCTTACAATTTAAGTTTTTTGACCAGTGGTCAAAGCTACGGGAATACGCCAAGGAAAAAGGGATAAAAATTATCGGCGATATCTCGATTTATGTTTGTCACAACAGCGCCGATGTTTGGGCAAATCGGGATATATTTAAACTCAATCCAGAAACTTTTGACCCCGCTTTTATCGCCGGAGTTCCCCCAGATTACTTTAGCGAAACCGGACAATTGTGGGGCAATCCGGTTTATAATTGGTCAGAATTGGAAAAAACTAATTTTGCTTGGTGGATCGACAGGTTTAAAGCGACGCTGCAATATGTAGACTTGGTTCGCGTCGATCATTTTCGCGGATTTGAAGCCTATTGGCAAGTACCTGCTGGGGAAGAAAATGCCATCAATGGCGAATGGTTAAAAGCGCCTGGAGAAGAGTTATTTGAAACTTTGCGTAGCGCGTTGGGAGATATGCCGCCAATTTTGGCAGAGGATTTGGGGATTATTACTAAAGAAGTGGAAGAATTGCGCGATCGCTTCCATTTTCCCGGTATGCGAATCTTGATGTTTGCCTTTAGCGAAGACGCCACCAATACCCACTTACCGCACAATTATGTCCCCAACAGTGTAGTTTACAGCGGCACTCACGACAACGATACCGCAATTGGATGGTGGGGGAAAGCTAGTGACAAAGAAAAACAATTTTTGGCGCAATATTTGGGTTATTCTTCTCCTGACGATATCCAAGAAATAAATTGGGTTCTCATCCGCACCGCTTTAGCTTCAGTTGCGAAATTAGCGATTATCCCGCTGCAAGATATTTTAGGTTTGGATAATCGCGCGCGGATGAACGATCCGAGTAAAATTCCCGGTAACTGGCGCTGGCGCTATGAAAGTTCGGAAGAACTTACGGAGGAATTGAGCGATCGCTTGTTAGAATTAACCCAACTCTACAACCGTTAGGTTATTCGTTTATCTGTAGGGTGCGTTAGCAAGCAGAGTACGGCACCATCCTAATTCAACCATCGTTACAAATCAATATTAACTTGCCACTCACCGCCGATTTTTCCAGTAAAACATGAGCGCGGGCAACTTCTGCTAATGGCAAGCGTTCCGCTATAATCGGATTAATTTGCTTTTGTGCCAACAAATTTAACAGTTTTGTCAAATCCTCCCTAAACCAATTCGGATGCTGCTTTTTCAGTGCTTCAATATTGTACCAAACCGCCTTGCGATTATCTGGAATTATCTGCAAAAGCGGCAACAATGCGAATGTCGATGCTGCAATTAAAAATCTGCCTTGCTTAACAGCAAGTGCAGCAGAAACACCGTAACTAATTAACCTTCCACCCCGGCGCATAGTTTTGTAAGAATTCAGCAAGTGACCGCCACCAATCGGATCAAAAACAACATCAACCCCATCGCTGGTGAGGGTGCGAATTGTTTGGACAAAATCTTCATTTTTATAATCAATCGGAATTCCGCCTAAGCTGGATATGAGTTGATGTTTGGATTTAGAAGCTGTACCATACATTTGCAGTCCCGCCAGCTTACCCAGTTGCAAAAGCGCCGTCCCTACACCACCCGCCGCACCGTGGATTAAAATGCGTTCATTAGACTTGACTGCGGCGATGCGATGCAACATTTGATAAGCGGTAACGTAGTGCAAAGGCAAGCAAACCGCTTCCCCTGCATCCACGCTTTCAGGTACTAGAATTAACTCGGTTGCAGCGATGCAAATAAACTCGCTATAACCACCCACAATTGTTAGCGCAACTACTCGCTGTCCAAGTTCAAAATTCGATACTCCGTCCCCTAGCTTATCGACAATGCCGACAATTTCATAACCAGGAGAAAACGGCGGTTTGGGTACGCCTGGATATAACCCTTCGCGAATTAAGATATCTGTAAAAGAGGCAACTGTAGCTAAAATTTTTACCCGCACTTCGCCCGCACTGGGTTCTGGAATTTCATTTTCAACTAATTGTAAAACTTCAGATCCGCCATGACGGGTGATGATAACCTGCTTGTAGTTCATACTAAAATTACTCCAGCAGAATCCAAGTACTAACTGTGGAAGAATTGGTATAAAATTTTATATTTGTTTGCTAGGTTCCCAAGTCTCCTGTCTTGGTTATAGGAGAAAATATTGAGGAAATTGTGAGGAACCTATTGGTTTATTGTAATTTGGAAAATATGAGCGATCGCTTACGGATATAAATTATGCAACTGAGTGGTAAAATTAAAAAACGGCTGAGGGTTATTTCTCTTGGCGTTGCCTCTGCGTTTCTAGTTGTAATTGGCTACATTGCCTTTAGTATCTATATCTATGGCACGCAGCAGAACGATATTAAAGCCGATGCAGCTATTGTACTCGGAGCAGCAGTTTGGGGAAATCAACCCTCTCCCGTTTTTAGAGAAAGAATTAATCACGGGATTCAACTCTATAAAACAGGGAAAGTTCAGACTATAATTTTTACAGGCGGAGTTGGCAATAGCAACGAACCCGCTGAGGCAATTGTTGCCAGAAATTATGCGTTCGCGCAGCGTGCCGGAGGCATATCGCTCAAAAAATACCCGCCACCAATATTTTGATTGAAACTTCATCTCGAACTACGCATCAAAACCTGAAAAATGCTAAAATAGTAGCAAGCGATCGCCAATTAACCAAGTTTCTCATTGTCAGCGATCCTTTGCATATGAAGCGATCTGTATTAATGGCAAGAGACTTGGGTTTAAATGCATATCCATCGCCAACGCCAACTACTCGATATCGCAGTTTGAACGGTCAGCTTGGGTTTCTCGCGAGAGAGACGTATTTTTATTTTGTTTACCTAATTTTTGGAATTTAATATAGCGATATGCTGCTGGCACGCTGCACGAACGCGCCAGCAATTCCAGCTTACACGTTAAGTTCGCCTTGTTTTGCTAAATTAACTAATACGCGAAACTGTTCGCGAGACATCCTCACGCTTTGACCAAAATCATCTTGAATCACCACTTGTTGTGCTTCCGCAGCAGACGGATCTACCGCCACAATTGGACAGCAGGTATCTGTATGACACAACACCGCGATTACTTGCAATTCGGGTGAGTTGTTTTCCATGAAAATCTCCTTTTCAGTAGATGCAAGTGGCGCGAGTCTTCAGCGCCGTTCTTTATGATAATCATTCCCAAAATACTCTGGTTAAATCCAATATTTTTTAACAACTGCTCAACATAACTTAATCGCGGGTGTGGATGAGCGATCGCTTATTTTTTCAGCTTCCTTTGCTGCTGGGCTTCCTCCTTTTCATAAACCATTAAATCCCCTGGTTGACAGTTTAGTGCGTCGCAAAGGAGATTGAGGGTTTCTTCGTCAATTCTAGTGAGGCGGCGACGGGTTTTGAGTCTGGAAATAGATCTGGGGTTCATTCCAGTTCGGAGAGCCAGTTCCTTGTTGCTGATATTGCGCTCAGCCATTACAACTGCCAATCTCCAGTTAATCACCGTTCAACTGCTCTCCTTCTGAGTAGATTCATTTTGCTGTTGTTGGCTTTGATACTCTTTAACACCTTTCTCAATCAGCTTACCCACCAACCAAGACACAGACCGTTCTTCTTTCTCGGCCCATTCTTCTAATGCTTTGGCTACTTCAGGAAGAACGTAACTGGTTATCCGTCTGAGGTTTTTCGGTGGCACGCTTGTATGTTTTTGGTAATTTTACACAATTAGCCAGTGGTAGTGAAGGCAAGGTAAGAAAGTCAATCTTTGCCAGATTCATTACCTTTGTGCTTTCTCTGCTGCTCTTGCTCCTCCTTTTCATAAACCATCAAATCACCCGGCTGACAGCAAAGCGCTTCACACAAGGTGTTGAGGGTTTCCTCATCAATTCTGGTGAGGCGGCGACGAGTCTTTATCTTGGAAATCGAAGTTGGATGCATTCCAGTCAAAGCAGCCAACTCTTTATTGCTGATATTTCGTTCAGCCATCACAACTGCCAATCTCCAACGGATCACTATCGATGCTCAACTGCTAGCCATGACATTGCAAGCAGATGTTACCATTCTCCGATCTAAGTCTAATGCTTATTTGCCGTTCCGACCATTTTTTTTGTCGTAACGCTTGATTTACGGCGGCAAATGAACTATAGTCAGGATGTACAAACTGAAAAGCGATCGCCCCGTTGCCTGGAAAACTTGAGAGCGATCGCCAATCCACATATTCACGTGTATGAAGTCTATGATAATAACACCCAAGTCAGTCCCGGAACTGCTGCGGGAAAACATTCCCGATGTTCCTCCAGGTAAACACCCGATCCGCTTGCTTGCCTGCGGCGTGCCAGGAGGCGTAGAAAGCGTCGTGCGTCAACTGTATGTAGTGCGCTTTGCAGAGATTAGCGAATGGAGTCCGCCTTTACCATCGCCTGTTCAGGGTGAAGTGATTCGGATTTTGACCAAAGCTAATGGGATTCAAGCCCCGTCCTTCTAGGACGGCTTTCCTGAGATGGCGCTGGAAAACGAGCTATAAGACTACGAATTAGTTCAGATTTGGTCATCCCTCGTCTTATAGCTTCTTCTTTTAACTGCTGCAATTCGTAATCAGTAAGTTTAATATCTAGACGGCGATTTTTCATTAAACTATCCGGCTAAACGTCTGTATATTAAGTATAATCTAATAAGTACATTGAAAGGTCGAATCAATGAAAGCAAGATATCAGTATCGTTTTTACCCAACAGACCAACAAAAACAGAATTTGGCTCGGTTGTTCGGTTGCGTCCGTGTTGTGTATAACGATGCTTTGGCTATCTGTAAACAATCTGAAAAAAAGCCTAAATCCGCTGAACTCCAAAAGATAGTTATCACTCAAGCAAAAAAGACTGAGGCTAGGGCGTGGTTAAGCGAAGTTTCAAACATTCCATTGCAGCAGTCTGTAGCGGATTTAGAAACAGCTTTCAAGAACTTTTTCGACTCCTGCAAAGGCAAAAGAAAAGGTCGAAAAGTTGGATACCCTAAATTCAAAAAACGGACTAATAGCCAATCAGCAAGACTTACTCGCGGTGGCTTTTCAATCAAAGGAGGTGGGGTTTATCTAGCCAAGATTGGGACTGTTAAACCGATTTGGAGCCGAGAACTACCATCGCCCCCTAGCTCTGTTACGATAATTAAGGATTGTGCAAACCGCTATTTCCTGAGTTTTGTTGTAGAGATTGAACCCGTTCAAATCGATGCCGAACACATTAGCATCGGTATAGATATGGGAATCAAAACTTTTGCTGTAATGAGTAATGGCGAAAAAGCCTTCATTCCGAGTTATAAAAACTTAGACCGGAAAGTTCGCAAGTGGCAACGTAAATTAGCCCGCCAACTTAAAGACTCAAACCGTAGAAACAAAACCCGCGTCCAGATTGCTAAGCTACACAACAAAATCGCAGATACCCGCAAAGATTTTCTGCACAAATTGTCAACCAAGATAGTTAACGAAAACCAAGTAATTGTTTTGGAAGATTTAAATGTATCGGGGATGGTCAAAAACCGCAAGCTTGCAAGGGCAATTAGTCAGCAGGGATGGTACGAGTTTAGAGTGCTGTGCGAAGCTAAATCTGAGAAACTGGGTAGGGAGTTTCGGGTAATTAGTCGTTGGGAACCAACTAGCCAAGTATGTGCAGATTGTGGGTTTAAATGGGGTAAAGTAGACCTCTCTATTCGTTCAGTCCTATGCCTTAATTGCGGTACTGAACAAGACAGAGATTTCAACGCAGCCAGAAATATAAATAAAGTCGGGATAGGGCATTGCCACGACTCTAAACGGACACAGAGACAGAGTAAGACTACTCCGGTAGCATCAGTCGATGAAGTGTCAAGAATCACCGCACTTTTAGGGCGGTGAGTATGTCAATCGTTATTGGATGGAATAGGAATGGGGAGCGATATGCCTCCCTTCCGCTTCGCGATCGCACGCTTGTTGGAGAGAGTGCGATCGCTCTAAATTTTGTCTTTTTGGAAGCAGAATATAATCAGAAAAATACTAATGCTACTGGGAGATTAAATGGCTGTAAGGTTTATTCTCAGTGACTACGTGGAGTTAGCGATCGCGCAGGCAGTTTACGACAAACTGGAAGATGGCACATTTGTCGGTAAAATTCCGGCTTGCAAAGGAGTCATCGCATTTGCAGATACACTGCGAGGCTGTGAAAATGAGTTACGCTCAACACTGGAAGACTGGATTTTAGTTGGATTAAAGCTTAAACATTCTCTGCCAGTTATTGATAACATTGACTTAAATCAGGAGCCGACCCTTGAGCCGATGGACACCTAGTAAGCGTCAAGACTTTATTAAAAAATTGCGTAAACTCGGCTTTGAGGGATTATTTTCTGGCTCAAAACACCAATTTATGGTTTACGAGCAACATCGCCTGACTATTCCCTCAAACGATGAGTATTCGGTTGCTCAACTGCGAATGATGATTAGGGAAGTTGAAGCGATTCTAGAGCGGGAAATTTTGCTTGAAGAATGGAACAGTCTTTGATGAAGAAAGTTAAGTACCCAATGATGATTCAATAGTCCCAAGAAGATGATTGCTTTTTGGTAGGTTTCCCTGATTTTCCGGGACAACGTTGGCGGACTCATGGTGATACCTATCGATCATGCTTCCTCATGCTTTTGAATTGCTGCTTCAATTTCGTCGTGGTATGCTTCAGCATAAGTCCAGGCATTTGCTAAGTCAGCAGCAGATAAAGTTGGATAGTTATCTAAGATTTTGGCTTCATTCATACCTGAACGACGATAACTTACAAGTAACCAAACGGGAATACGAGTTTCTCTGATACAGGCATCTCCTCCCATGACACCGGGAGTTTTGTTAATTCCTTGCCAAGCGATCGCAAGATTTTGGGATAATAGCTGGATGATTTCGGCTTTTTCTGCTGGTGTCAAGGAAAGCAATTGGGCTTTTAATTCTGTGAGGGTCATTGGTGCTATTTGGTTTGTGAATTGAAAGATATGGAACTTAAGTCCCTGGCGTGCTGGTGTACTTACTTATTTTGATATCCTACTCTGGCTCTACCCAAGGAATATCTAAACGTCTGAAATCTCGGTCAAAAGAAACCACTGAGCCGCCTTCTCGACGGGCAACTTCTGCAAGGTAGGCATCAATAAAATCTACATTTGCAGTTGCCATGCGATCCAAAGCTGCTACCACTTGTTCGGACTCTTCTAAGACGACTCCTTCTGCTGTCACCAACGGCAACAAAACCTCAGCAATCTGGTTGCGAGGATAGCGATAAAACGAACCTAATACCCAAACCACCTCGGCGACTACAATGGGTGAAAGTCTGAGGATAACTTCTCCTCTTTCAGCTTGTTGAATCAGCCTCAGAGCGCGTTGGGCTAGATCGGGAGGCTCTCCAGTGAGAAATCGCAGAAGGACGTTAGCATCTACCCACAAGTCAGTCATGATTCTTCAGTAGGGAGTATTTGTTGAGCCAGAACATCTGCAACAATCTGACGAATTGCTTCCTTTCCTGGATAGGGAACAGTTGCAGGTAATGCACCATAGAATTCGCTGAGCCGTCTCTTGACAAATCTATGGCTTGGTTGAGGTTTTTCTGGCAGAATGACGAAAACTTCAACCTCTTCACCCACTGAGCCTGGTGGCAGTTTAATTTCAACTTTGTCTCCTGGAAGAACTTTGGTTGTAATCCGCAAAGCTGATTGCATGTTTTCTCCTGTTTAATTTTTGATTATGCGAGCAAATTTCTGATGCCAATACTTCACTGAGAATCTACGATTGATTACATTTTAGCTAGGTGGAGGAGGCGATCGCATCCCATCCTCCAAAGTCCTAAGTGGCGATATGCCGACCGCACGCTGCGCGGTCACGAAGTGTGGCGTTAGCCGTATCGCATCTAGTTAGGTTAGTTGAAATGCTTGAATCACAATCGCGTTCAATAGTTGAATATGTTGATTTCCTAACTTACCCAAGCGTCTAACAATTAACTGGCGATTCAAAGTTGTAATTCGAGTCACCCGCACTTTAGATGAGACTCACAATCCAGTACCTGGAAACTCGGCATCAGTATCATTGATAGCAAATTCATCGCTGGTCAAATTGCTGACATTTTGAGATGAAATAAAACAGATAGTAACTTCATCAATCGTTGGTGATGACCAGAGTACGACAGCAGGACGTAGTTTTGTTTGACTCAGATCGGTGAATGGGAATTGAGCCAGAACAATATCACCTTTACTCAGAGTCATTACACAGGTTCTCCATCTTCAAGCGTGTAAAGATCGGGTTCATCGTGGAGAAAGTCAAAAGCTCCACCCGACTCAGCCAGGTGCATGAGTTCGCCAGTAGAAGGATAGGGGAGATTGCCAAATAATTTGACTTCGAGTAAGGCTTGCTCTGCGGTAGAAAGCGAACGAATAATTTGCACTAGAGAATCAACCAGTTGGATATTTACGGCTTCAGTTGTTTTTAATTCATTCATTTTTAAACTCCTTATTAACCGATAAAGGCGTGTCATTGATTATGCTTCTTCCTGCTTTGATTGATTACATTTTAGCTAGGTGGAGGATGCGATACGGCTAACGCCACACTTCGTGACCGCGTAGCTAGCCCTTGGCATATCGCGCCAGCAACTTGCGGCTTAAGGCGATCGCTCTTTGAAAATAAAGTGCATGAGCGATCGCCACAAAGCATTGTCATGATGCTAAGACTTCACTGAGAATGACAACCGGCAGATTGGGAACATTACGAAATCCACTGTCATTGGTTAGAAACAGCGTACAGCCTTCACCTAAAGCCGTAGCAGCATGAATAGCATCGGGTGTTTTCAGGTTGGTAGTAGCCCTTAAATTAGCTGCATTTCTCAGTACAGATTGAGTAATGGGGAATAGCTGGATTTCTGAGTATAAGAGTAATTGATCGTAATCGCTCAACAAAGCAGTATTTGCGTTTTTCAGAGGCAGAACCATAGCTTCCATCAAGGTTAATTCACTGGTAATCAATTCAATTTCACCTGTTTGAAACTTCAGCCACAATGGTTGGAGAAGTAAATAGTAATTGGGATTAGCTTCAACGGTGTAAATAATGACTGATGTATCCAAATAAACTGTTGCTGAAGAAGGTAAAGTTAGCTGTCCCATGAATTTCTTTCTGCTTCAAGTTCGCGGTCGATTTCTTCAACTGTTCTGGACGCATGACGACTGCGGATTTCTTCAATAAATTCCAGCACTCTACGCCGTCCAGGTTTAGGTTTTTCTGGCAGAATGACAAAAACTTCTACCTCTTCACCCACAGATCCAGGTGGCAGTTGAATTTCAATTTTGTCACCTGGAAGAACCTTGGTTGTAATCCGTATTGTTTGATTTTGAGCATTTTGCCCGTACAGTGCCTCCAATCCTTGAGCTTCAGCAGTTTGGGCGGCTATATCTGCTTCGATTTCTTGTTTGTTGGCATGGTAATAAGCCAATGCTGTGTAGACTTCAGCTAGGGTAAGATGCTCAATGCGGGCAGCAATTTCTTCGGCATTGAGTCCTCGCTTATACCAAGCGACAATTCGTCGCACGGTAACACCTTTGCCTGCAATATGAGGGCTACCCCCATGCAACCGGGGGGTACGAGCAATCAATGTACTGATATCAATTGAAGTTGTTGACATAGCATTTTAATTCTGTGAGGGTCATTGGTGCTGTTTGATTTGTGAATTAGAGAATATCTACGATTGATTACATTTTAGCTAAGTGGAGGATGCGATTCGCGCCCAAGGGTAGCGCAAGCTTCACGCGCAGCGGAAGGGAGGCATATCGCGGAGCGCGACTTGCGTATTATATGCGATCGCGCAGCGTGCCTCTGGCATATGGCGCAGCGTACCTCTGGCATATCGCGTCCGATCCTCCAAAGTCTTAAGTGGCGATCGCACTGTACGGTTATACAATAGAAAAAGCAGAATCTTTAGGAGTTGCAATCATTCCGACAGTAGCACAACTATTACAGTGTTTTATTTTGTGTCAACGGCTAACGATGATGTATAGACCTATTTATCTTGTACGTTTAGATGAACGTACAAGTGAGGTAGTCATCATAGCTGGTGAAGAAACCCAGATAGCGATTGAGCCAGATGGTAAATGGACATACAAAGCATGAAACCTAATTTTGCAGCAATGAGTCTTAAAGAGCTACGAGCATATATGCTTGAGCATCGAGATGACAGTGAAGCTTTTTATGCCTACATGGACAGGTCTAAGGCAGAAGAAACCTGGATAAAAATGCCACCTCTCAAGTCAATTAATGACCTTGATAATTATCCTGAATTTCTGGAAGCAATAGGCAAAGAACCAGGAAAACAAGGATAAACGTCTTTCAATTTCTGACGGTTCGGCTACTTCAAAGAATAGCTCTAAAGCTTCAATTAAATTAGCTCGTGCTTGTTCAACTGTGTCTCCCTGACTGGCAATATCCAGTTCCGGGCAAAGTGCTACGTATCCATCATCTTCGCGTTCGATAATTGCAGTGAATTGCCGAATATTGCTCATACCCTTTCTCCTTTTATCTGAAAGATAACTTCGATTTTTTACCCCCATCACCTACTCTTCCACCGCCCCTAAAGCTTTGAGCGTCGCTTTCTCAGCATCAGTTAAACCCTTAACACCCGCGATATTCATGCCTTCATAAGGTCTGTCACTTCTGAGAGTTTTGAAGCACTCACCCGTCAAGACATCCCAAAACTTAATCGTGCCATCCCTGCTGCAACTAGCAATAATTTTTCCATCAGGACTAAAGGCGACTGAGTTGATCCGACGTGTATGACCTTGCAGAATTTTGAGGCATTCACCAGTGCGAATATCCCATAACCTTACTGTTTGGTCAACACTTCCACTGGCAACTATTTCACCATTTGGGCTAAAGGCGACCGAACGAATCCAATCAGTATGACCCTGCAAGATTTTGAGGCATTCACCAGTGCGAATATCCCATAAGCTTACTGTTTGGTCAACACTTCCAGTAGCAAGCATTTCACCAGACGGGCTAAAGGCAACTGAACGTACCCAACCATTATGTCCCTGCAAAATTTTGCAGCATTCACCAGTGTGGATATTCCATAACCTCACGCTTGGTTCATAACCTGCACTGGCAAGAATTTCGCCAGAACGATTTAAGGCTATTGAGTATATTGAACTGGTATTCCCCTGCAAAGTTTTGAGGCATTCACCGCTGTTTATATCCCATAGCCTTATCGTTTGGTCACCACTTCCACTGGCAAGTATTTTACCATTTGGACTGAAGACTATTGACCGCACTTGTTGGCTATGCCCCTGCAAAATTTTCAGGCATTCACCGCTGTTTATATCCCACAACCTCACTGTTTTGTCACAACCTGCACTGGCAAGTATTTCACCATTTGGACTGAACGCGACTGAGTGTAGCTGATCGAAATGCCCCTGCAAAATATTCAGACATTCACCATTGTTTACATCCCACAGCCTGACTGTTTGGTCATAATTAGCACTAGCAAGTATGTCTCCAGACGGACTGAAGGCAATTGACCGTACTTGACAGATATGCCCATGTAAAGTCTTCAGACATTCACCGCTGTTTATATCCCACAGCTTGACTGTTTGGTCAACACTTCCACTAGCAATTATTTCACTAGAAGGGCAGAAGGCAATTGACCGTACTTGACTGATATGCCCATGCAAAGTTTTTAGACATTCACCCCTGTTTATATCCCACAGCTTGACTGTTTGGTCATAACTCCCAGTGGCAAGTATTTCACCAGATAAACTGAAAGCGACTGACTGTACTCCACTGAGATGCCCCTGCAAGGTTTTTAGGCATTCTCCTGTGCGGATGTCCCATATTTTTGCCGTTTGATCGCGACTCGCACTGGCAAGCATTTCACCAGAAGGATTAAAAGCGATCGCCCATACCATTTGAGTATGTCCTGGCAAAATTTTGAGGCATTCACCTGTATTGACATCCCATAGTCTTACCGTTTTGTTACCACTCCCAGTAGCAAGCATATCCCCAGCAGGATTGAAAGCAACTGAAAGCACAACTTTAGTGTGTCCTTGCAAGATTTTGAGGCATTTACCAGTGGGAATATCCCATAACCTTATTGTGCAATCAAAACTTCCACTTGCGAGTATATTCCCAGAAGGACTAAAGGTAACTGACATTACTGATTCAGTATGTGCCTGCAAGACTTGCAAACATTCACCTGTATTGACATCCCATAGCCTGATTGTTTTGTCATAACTGCCACTGGCAAGTATCTTACCCGAAGGACTAAAGGCGACTGATTCTACTACGTTTGTATGTTCTTTACAGGTCAACAGTTCTCTGCCACTGCTGGCTTCCCACAAACGAACTATGCCATCACTATCGCCCGTAGCTAACAGTTTACCATCTGGACTAAATGCTACTGAACGAACGCTGCCAAAGAATTTAGTAAAAACAGAGTTAGCCAGATTCGCCTCAGTAAAATTGACGCGGTGCAGGCAAGCATTTGCAAAATCAGCGCCGATAATTACAGCACGAGAAAGGTTTTTACCTTTGATCGCTCCCCGATCAACCTTCAATAGCAATGTCGCGGCATTTCCGCCGATATAACCTACCTCGTCTTCTGTTTTGTCCTTTGTTGCTTCTATAATTTCGAGCAGTGGCGACTTAGCCCCCCTTGGCAAGGGGGGTTGGGGGGGATCGTCTCCAACATCGTGAAGATCCCCCCCTGCCCCCCTTAAGAAGGGGGGAGTTGTATCCAACATCGGGACAAGTAATTCGATTACTGCCTTTGTTAGGGGTGCTTGTCCAAAACTATGGCGAAGGTGGGCTAAATCTTCGCTGGTAAAGGATTTGATGGGGGCGATCGCTCTCTTTTCCCCCCGCTCCATCTGTCGGTTAAAATACGATGACCAGGTGTAGTCTACAGGTGTTGCAGTTTCAAGCATGTGGGATTGCGATCGCGCCAACTCCATATAATCTTCCGCTAACGCCCCCAACTCCGCCGCAAACTTATAAGCGACAAAAAACTCTAACAGCGAACGATGCGCCGGAGTATAATCCCCATCAGAATTGCGGATCAGCATTGTCTGACCCATCATGTCATAATGCCAGTGGTCTAAATCTTTTTCCTCCTGCACAACGGAACCAAATAAGCGACGAATTCTATCTGGAAATAGTCGATAATTGATGCTCATCTGGTCGGTAGAAAGCATTTCCCACGACAATTCGCACAGGAAATATAGCTTATCTGCTAACGAAGTGAAGGTGCGATCGCTTTTAATATCCCTCTCCATCTTCCGCCGCACTGCATACAGATAAACCCGCGACATATCCACAGGTTTCCCGGCTTTAATATCCGGCAATGCTTCTAATATTAAATCGGTCATCACCGGACGACGGGCTAAATCCAACAATGCCGGATTTCCCATCACTTGTTCTACTGTCGCTGCTTCAGTTTGTAACGATAATACTTGCCGAATTTGGTCGTCGTTAAATTTCTCTAATTCCAAGACTTCAAATTGCGGCGTTTCCCCGGTTAAAGCTTTAGTTGATGCCTGCAATTCCGCATTTAATAAAGCCCGCCCTTCTTTCGCTTCTGGGAAATGTTCGGTGCGACAAGTCAGGATAACTTTTGCACCGGGAACGACTATCTTCGCTAATTCCCAAAAGTTATTAATCATCTCTTGGCGGTCTACCCGCGCTGCCATTTCGTCAAAACCATCGAAAATTAACAGCAATTTACCCATGCGATTTAATTGCTCAAAAGCCGAATATCCAGCTAAAGGAATCTCGTGCTTTCTAAAGAAAAACTCGGAAAATAGAGATTCTACACTCACCGCTTTGGCATAATCTCGCAGGGGAATTACTAAAGGTAAGCGAGGACGATCGATGCCGCGTTTTTGAGCATCTCGATAGCGTTGCAATGCCGTCCAAGCATAGTGGAAAGCAAACCAAGTTTTCCCAGTGCCAAATTCGCCTAAAATTGAGATATGTTCTTTGGCAGGGTCATCAATCCAAAGGTCGATGTAACCGTCAATCCAGCCGTCTCTTTCGTCGTAGCGACTGACTGCAATTTTTCGCCCCGTTACTGGGTCGAGTTCTTCTTTTGTACAGGCAAGGGGGACATATTTGGTTTCAATCTGGCGGCTTTTTATTTCTGTTTCTAGCCAGTTGAGATAGCCGCTAAAATCGGCATCTTGGTCTAATAATTCATCGAATGTATAGCATCCTAAGTGACGATTTTCCTCTTTTTCAACTTCATCGCGCGCCGCCCTACTGATGCGACGGGCAGTGACTAACCATCCTTCATCGGTTCTTTGTTTTTCAACTACATCGCGCAATGCTGCTATATCTTTGAGTCCGACTTCGCCTTCAAGTCCTCGCACGAGAATGCGATCGTAGCGATTTCTGCGAACGGGAATGTTGATAATCCATTCAAAATAGTTATCTTGCCAAATTTCATATTTTTCAAACCGATATCCTAAAGTTTCAAACCAACCTTTAATTTGTTGAGCTAAAGCAAAAGCTTTACAATTATTTTCCTGTAGAGACGTTGCAGGCAACGTCTCTACAGCAGCGGGAAGTGCGGGATAATTTTGCCCCGCGAGGCGCGCCATTTCGGTGCGAATTCCCTCTAGGGTGGGGAGTCTATCTAGGCGTTCTTGGAGAGTCGCTATAGTTCTGTGTAACGAACCAATTTGTTGATTGACTAAAACTTCTTTTGGCGTGCGGGTGCGTTTGGCAACTTCGATATAAACGGCGGCAAAGGCGATAAATTATCGTCGGATGTCAATACCTAAATCGCGAATTTCATCGCCCAATTCATAAGTTGCCAAAAATTCATTGCTGGCTTTTTCTAAAATGGCGAAATTATAGGCATCAAATGCTTCGCGAAATGCCTTTTGAATTTCGTTTTTCCGGAATAGTTCTAAAAGGGGTTTGGGTTTGCCAACGCCGTATTCTACTAAAGCATAGACGTAAACGGCGCTAAAATCTGAGGGTGGATGTTCGGGGTCGAGGTTAAATTGTTTTAATAATTTGATGACGGTTTCGTTGCGTTGAAGTTTTTCTTTGAGTACGCCGGTGGGACTGGCGATACCAGTAATAGCACTAATTATTGAGTCGAGGTTGATGGGAATCATGGAGTTGCAGCAGCGAAGGGGAATCTATTTCTACGCTAACCTCTCGCTTACACCAGTTACCAGCGACCCAGTGTGTCTAGGCGGATTTGGTATGAATCGGCTTCTTGAGTGAGATTACGTAAGTAAATAAGTAACTTTCAGTACGGTTACGATGGTTGGCTCTGGTGATGTGGCTGGCGAGATCGCTCTCAATTCCCATGACAATCAGAGCGATAACCGTTCCGTAATTTTACATATATGCTACGTGTTTACACTGAAAAAACGTCGCTCTAACTGAGGCCAGACGGATTCGGTAAAAACGGCTTAAATCCTTGTTTTATAAGAGTTTATGCATATTAACTAGAAAATATAACGGCTGTGGGTGGCTCAGATTTACCAGCTAGTTTACTCTAACTTTACATTGGCAAAGCGTACTGTAGAGTTTTAATCAAGATGCAAGCGAGTGGCTTGCCATACTGAGATAAAACAAAGTAAATTTACTACATAAATGAATTGTGACGCTAGCGCAAAGAAACCCAGAGCTGCCTAGAAACACAAGTCTTAGCGACTTGTTGGTATGCGATCGCACCCGCTCAAACCTTTTAAACCACGGCGATGCACCTTGCATCCCGTCTACTGCACAACATGACCTCTTGCAGAACGACTCTGCAACAAATCTTTGCTGTCAACGTTCGCCCAATTCGGAGAGAGAAATTCCATGTTTGCGATCAAAAAGTTGGCTCTTGCTGCTGCTGGAACCGCAATGGTAGCTTTTGGTTCAACCGGAGAGGCTCAAGCCATTTCCTTCAGCGAACCGCCTGATGCGGGTCAAACCCTTGGCAATGCTCGCGTTCTCACAGGTACACCCGGCACCTCCATCACCAGCATTTCTGGTCGCTTGGGTGGAGCAGCTGACTTGTTCCAGTTTTACTCCCCTGGAGGCTTGTTTTCAGCTACAACGGTTGGTCAGCCTGGAACGCTTGACGATACGCAACTGTTTCTGTTTAACTCGGCTGGTTTTGGCTTGCTGGCAAACGACGATGCTTCTGGAACAAGGCGTTCTACGATCTCAACCACACTCTCAGCAGGCTTATACTTCTTAGGGATTTCCAGCTACGACTATGACCCAGTAAGCCGCGGTCCTGGTGTCCGTTTAAGAGAGATTTTCCCAGATCCGCCCTACGCTGAACTCAACGGGCCAACGGGTTTTGGTGGCTCTCGACCGCTGGAAACTTGGAGGGGAGAGATTTACGGCAGCGGAACTTACACAATTGCTCTGAGTGGCGCCCAAGTCGTTGGCGTTCCCGAACCTGCTTCTGTGATGGGTTTGTTGGCTTTTGGTGCTTTGGGTGCTGCTTCTTTCCGCCAGCGCAAACAGTCAAAACAGGCTGTAGAAGTACCCGTCGAAAGCTAAATAACTCAAGTTGCTAGTTAACGCAAGTTGCTAGTTATAAACTTTGGCGTTGCAAGCTTGCTAATTGCCAGCTTGCAAAGCCTAGGATTTTTACCAATCTCGCCATTAGCCTCGTTCCCACGGCTCTTGCCTGGGAACGCCATTAGCCGCTCCCAGAGAGATAACTAGCAACTTGAGTTAGTTAGATCGCTTTTGGACTGGTAATATCATGTCCGGTCGATTACCCATAATTAGGAGTAGGGAACATTATTAACGTTATCTGTTTGTCCGAGATATCTATAATGTTCCCTACGCAACGACGCGGTGAGGTTTTTTTATTATGGGCAATTCAACAAACATGATATAATAGGTAATCGGGAATGGGTAATCGGTAATTGTGCAGACGGCAAAAGCATTTTAATCTAATTACCAATTACAGCGTATTATTCTTTTTTACCCAATAACCAATAAGTCAACATTTCGCCTCGACCTTTAATAAAAACATTTCCTCGCGGCTGCAATATATATTTATCTTTCAATAGTTCGTAGGTGGCGGCGGTGAGTTGAATTTTTCCTGCCATGCCTTCTGATTCCATGCGGCTGGCAATATTAACTGTATCGCCCCATAAATCGTAGCTAAATTTTTTCTTACCAATCACACCGGCTACTACATCGCCGGTATTGATACCGATGCGAAGTTGAAAGGGTTTTTTTACATCTTTTTGAAAGTTGATAATAATTTGCTGCATTGCTAATGCCATATCGGCGACGGCTTCGGCATGATTGGTGCGCGGGGTGGGTAAGCCTCCCACTGCCATATAGGCATCCCCAATAGTTTTGATTTTCTCTAAATTATATTGCTCTACTAGACGATCGAAGGCGGAGAAAATTTCGTCGAGTAAATTAACCAGTTGGGTGGGTGTAATTTTGGCAGCAAGTGAAGTGAAATCAACTAAATCTGCAAATAAAACCGTCACCGCTTCGAACCGCTCTGGGATCGCTGTTTCATTCCGTTTCAACCGTTCGGCTATGGGTTGGGGTAAAATGTTGAGCAGCAACCGTTCTGCTTTCAGGCGTTCGCGCCGCAGTTCTTCTTCAGCTTGCTTGCGCGCGGTAATATCTTTGACAGTACCTTCGTAGAATAGCAAATTGCCATTCGCGTCTTTGACTGCACGCACGTCTTCGGATATCCAAATAATGCTGCCATCTTGGCGGTAAATTTGGGATTCAAAATCCGATACGGTGTCGTATTGCTCGATAAAGGCGGCGAATTCATATCGGCGTCCGGGGTGGAAGTATACTTGTTGATTGATGTCTGCGATCGCAGCTATCATTTCTTCCGGAGAAGCGTAACCATAAATTCTCGCCATTGCTTGGTTTACTCTTAAAAAACGTCCGGACGGCGTACTTTGAAAAATGCCGTCAACCGAATTTTCAAACATGCTGCGGTATCGCTCTTCTAATTGCTTGCGTTCAACCAGTGCTTGTTGCAGGCGCATGTTTTGATCTGCGAGTCTTTTTTGCAAGTTTCTCAGTTGCAATTGTTGCTCGACTCGTACTAATACTTCCTCTACATGAAACGGCTTGGTAATGTAGTCTGCCCCCCCAATACCAAAAGCTTTAACTTTGTCTAGAACCCGATCGACTGCACTGATGAATATGACTGGAATGTCGCGAGTTACGGCATTTACTTTCAGGTGCGTGCAGACTTGATAGCCATCCATTTCTGGCATCAAAATATCGAGTAAAATCAAATCAGGAACAAAATATTTAATACTTTGTATAGCTATTTTACCGCTAATTGCGCTGCGAACTTTGTACCCTTGCTGAATCAGAGTTGCCGATAGCAAGCGCAGATTATCGGGGGTATCGTCAATAATTAATATATTGACTCGTCCATCATTTTTTAGCTTAAACCCTAATCGCTCAAAAATTTGCCGCTCTATTTTATTTCGCTGTAAAATCGCCTTCGCTCCTTGATAGATCAAATTTTGATGGCATAACACCAACTGTTCTAATTCAAGGGTGGCGGCATTAATTTGCTGTTCCCTTAAATACAAAGTTTCTAAAACTGCATCTAAATCGCTCACCCTATCGGCAACGTCAGCGCTTATAACAATTAATCTATCTAAATTGAGCAGGAGTAATTTTTGCAGGTAGTAGGCGATCGCCGGAGAAAGTAAAAGCCGATTTTCTGGGTGTAAATTCGCCACATCTAATCCCATTTGCTCAAAATTTAATCCAAGTTCCCGCGTGGGAGAAAGAAGGCATTCAAAAATTAAGGTTGATAGTTTTGGTAGTTGGGGGCGATATGCCGACCGCACGCAATCGCGTTCGCTACTCACCATTTTCATCGGGTTTAATTAAATTCATCACAATATCAAACCGAAAGTTAATTAACAAATTTTTTAGCATCTCGTACAAGTCGGGGTAGTCTTTTGCAATTTGAGCGAGCAATTCCATGCATCCTTCCTCGTTGAGCAGCAACGCTGCATCGTATAACTCGGTTTTCCATTCGGTTGACATCTCTGACAAAGAAGCTGCCAGATTTTCTCTTGCAGTTTGTTCTACTATACCAGCAGATTTATTCCCATTTTCCTCAGAGCGAGCAAGCTTTGGACTCAATGGGTTTTGTGAGTAGACATATTGTACACCCAGATATTCGGCTATCTTGGCGAACAGTTCTGACTCCCGGAAAGGTTTCTGCACGCAGTCATTGCAACCAGCTGCCAAAATCGCCGGTTTATTATCAAACACACTCGCACTTAAAGCGACAATCCCTGTCTTTTGTCCGGCGGGAGTGGCTTTAATTTGCCGAGTTGCTTCGTAACCATCCATCACGGGCATCCGCATGTCCATCAAAATTAAATCGGGATGCCAGCTTTCCCACATGACGATGGCTACTTGACCGTTTTCGGCTGCGCGCACCTCAAAGCCCACCAATGAAAGTAACTCAACTAAAAATAAACGATTTTCCGCCACATCCTCAACGACAAGAATGCGATAGCTGGGTTGGTTCGGTGCCAAACCGATTACTTTTAATCCGTTGATTTGCTCGGCTTGTTCGGCAAATTCTCTGATGCTGACGGGAAGAACTAATTGAAAGATGCTACCCTGACCTACAGTACTTTTAACGGTCATTTCACCCCCCATTAATTGCGCGAGTTGATAACTAATTGCCAATCCGAGTCCAGTGCCTTGCTGAGATTTAATACCGGCCTCAGTTTGCACAAATGTGGCAAATAATTTTTCGATTTCCTTTGGGGCAATACCGGGTCCAGTGTCTTCAACTTCAAAGACTAATTGGTAATTGGTAATTGGTAATTGGTAATTGTGATTTTCTTTTCCCTTACCGATTTTGGCGCGGAGCGTTACGCTACCTTTTTCGGTAAACTTAACGGCATTGCCCAGTAAGTTAATTAAAATTTGACTTAGTTTTCGCTCGTCTGTTTCTACGTATCGGGGCAAGTCACTAGCCAAATCGCAAACCAGTTGCAATCCTTTCGAGTTGGCTCTGAGTTGAAACATTTCTTGCCAGGTTTGCAGCAAGTTGTACAGGTCAACTTTGCTGAGATTGACTGCGGCTTTGCCTGCTTCAATTTTGGAGATTTCCAGAATATCGTTGATTAAGTTGAGCAAATGGTTGCCGCTGCGGTTGATGATGCCGATTTGCTCTTTGTACTGGGGTTGTAGTTCTAGCTCTCGACTCAATAATTGACTAAATCCCAGGATGGCATTAAGGGGGGTTCGCAGTTCGTGGCTCATGTTTGCTAGAAAAGCGCTTTTGGCGCGGTTGGCGGCTTCGGCTGCTTGTTTTGCTTTCTCCAGGGCGATATTTTTTTCTAGCAGTTCTTGGGTGCGCTGTTGCACTTTTAGTTCTAAAGTTTGGGCGTAATTTTCTAACTCTTGGTGGGATAATTGTAGCTTTTTCCATAGTAGGTAGCTGCGACTTGCGAGTCCGGCGCCGATCAGTGCTAAAAAGGGCGAGGCGGCGACGATCCACCATCCGGCTAAAAATAATAGGTAGGCGCTGCCAAACAAACTACCGATGGCGGCGGGGATAGTAATAATTGCCCAGCGTGGGGTTCGCACGCTCCATCCCAACGCACCTCCCAAACTCGACCAAAAGCCTATCCACAACCATTCCAGGGGTTCTCCAATGCCTCTGAGCAGTTGTCTGCCATCTAAGGCAGCACTGACGATCTGACTGGCAAGGTTGGCGTGGATTTCTACCCCAGACCAAGTCGTGGGAATATTGTTTGTGTAGGGGGTGTAGAAGCGATCGCCCAAACTTTCCGCTGTCGATCCGATCGCCACAATCCGCCCGCGCATCAAATTCGCCGGTATTCGATCCTCCAGTACGTCGGTGAGAGAAATTTTCGGAAATCCGGTTTGCAATCTCTGAAAGTTAGATAGTATTTGATATCCGCCTACATCCACGCGCACGTAACCGCCAGCGTTTTTTTCCAGGGGCAAAAACTTCGCTTGACCTAGCTTGAGACTTCTGGTGTTGCCATTAGTTTGAAGTCGAATATTTTCGGCTTGTAAATAAGTTAATGCCAGCTTGGTTCCCAAGGTCAACATTGTTTTACCTGTGCTTTCGCGCACCGATAATAGGTGGCGGCGGACTTTGCCATCCGCATCTACTACCAAGTCGCTGGCGGCGACAAGAGATCGCTCGCGCAGCACCGGCGGCGGGTCAACCACGGGTCCGCTGGCATCGCCGACCACCTTTTTAACCCCAATTAAATTAGGCGTAGAACCAAAGACTTTGAGTAATTCTGAGTGTCCGGGTTCTACCGGCAGATTGCGATACAAGTCCAACCCAATCGCTCGAGGTTGCTGCTGTTTCACTTTTTCCAACAGTTTTGCTAAAGTCGCGTCTGACATAGGCCAGCGTCCCAAGCGCGAAAGATCTGATTCGTCAATCGTGACGATGACGACGCGGGGTTCTCCAGATTCTAACGGACGCAGGCGAAACCATCCATCTAAAATCGCCCATTCCAGCAACTGCAACGCTCCAGACCATTGCAGTGCCAATACTGCTCCCGTTACCCCAATAACTGTAATCCCGATACCTCGCCGTTGCAAAATTTGCCTAAACAGCCTTTTCATCTTCCGTTTTTATCTCTTGGTTAAAACCAGACCCCTTGAGGTCTGGTTCAATATTATTTAGCCGTCAGCAGCTTAAATAGCCATCTCGCAGCTGGCGCTGCCTTCTTGTATTTGTTCAATGAAAAATTAAGCAAATCTAGCCAAATATGCTATAATCTTACCACATTTCTTTAATTAGAATCAGATTATTAGAGCCAAAGCTGATTTAAAAAACCCTTTCATTTTGGAGAAAAATAGATTTGTGGCGCTCTAGGGGCAAAAAATCTTTACAGCCGATATAATTCCGAGTTCGGACTCGCTCTGATTAGGAGCCACAAGCAAATGGAAAATTTTCGCATTATGAATAAAATCTTGGTCATAAAGAGTTTCAAAAATTGGCGATTTAGGGTTATAATCCCAGGCTTTTTAGCTCTAATTCTAGGGAATCCGATTCCCACTTTAGCTTCTATTCATGCTTATCCCGAATCGCCGACTCAAATTATGTATCGCTCTGTTCAAAGCTTTCGGGATGCTGCCGATAAAGCTTGGCAAGTCGTCCTGTATAAGCGCGTTAAGTCGGGGATGGTGGATTCGATCCATCTGCGCTTGGTTGGCTTTCCCGGAATGGTCGAGTTATCGCACCCAAAAAACTTACAAATTACGGCAGGAACTGGGGAAGTTTGGCAAGCTAAAGATGCATACGATGAATTATCTTTACCCGCTAATGTTGGCGAGTATGCTAATTGCTAATGGTTAATTGCTAATTGCGATCGGCTCGTAATGTAGCATTTTTCCTGAGAATAGCCATTAGCCATTAGCTATTAGCCAGTTGAGTTGTTAGTCGGTTGTCAATGATGCAATTTACTAAAGAAGAACTTACTTTTGCGATCGCAGCCTTAAGTGGTATCAAGTGCTGCGCTTCTACATTTATCACCCAGATCGAGGATGCAGTCGCTAACCAACCAGATTACGGCTGCATACCAGAAACCTTACTAGAAAAACTCGAAGCCTGTTCCTTTGAAGAAAAAGATGAGCTTTTCTCCAAAATAGAAGCAATCTGCAAAACACCCGGATCTTCCCTCCCCAATGAAGCCGAATTGAAAGCCGCAGGACTCCTATAGAAAACCCAACAGTATTGAGGTAAACCCTACTTGATAGGTTGGGTTTACCTAATTGCTTTTTTTTTATCTGTTCCCTTATACTTCCTAATCCCCGATTCCCTAACCCAAAAATTAGGGTGAATACGAATAACTCGGTAGGGTTCTCTTTACTGTCAGTCGAATTGAGTTATTGGCATTATAAAAAGGTAAGCAACTGCAGCGGAACACCGCAGCTAACCCAAAAATTCAGAAATTCAAATCGAGGCAATTGTTACTATGATGATTCGCTATTGGCATCCAGGCAGTGAAATTGAAAACGTCCGCCGTCAACTCGATAAAATGTTCGATCAATTCGCTTTAAATGCTCAGAATACTCCTTCTACCTGGCAGCCAGCTATTGAATTAATCGATGCGGGTGATAACCTGATTCTGAAAGCTCAACTGCCGGGAATTGAAGGCAAAGATGTTGAGATTCAAGTAACCCAAAAAGCAGTTGCTATCGTTGGGGAATATCGCACCGAACAAAGAGAAGGCGCTAGACATCTGCACTCAGAGTTTCGCTACGGCAAGTTCCAACGAGTTCTGCAATTACCTTACCCGATTCAAAATGACCAAGTGAAAGCCGATTTCACCAATGGTATTTTGACCCTAACCTTGCCCAAAGTTGTCGAATTTCGCAACAAAGTGGTCAAGATTAACTTAGGAGAAACTGCCCCTGAAGCACCTAACTAAATTGTTTTCATCTCCCGCCATTGGTGGGGGATGAAACCTTATTTCACAGGAATCAACATTGCAGGGACACGGCATTCAAGAAACTTTGCCAGATGCGACAACACTTACTGATGACGTGTCCCTACGCCAGACAAACTGGGTGCAACACAATATTGTCGGGACACGGCATTCCACCAACTTTGCCTTGAGGTACAACACTTACTGATGACGTGTCCCTACGCCAGACAAACTGGGTGCAACACAACATTGTCGGGACACGGCATTCAAGAAACTTTGCCTTGAGGGACAACACTTACTGATGCCGTGTCCCTACGCCAGACAAACCCATTTTTTCAGTCTTCAGGGTGGGGTAATATTATGCTCTATTTCCCTAGGCTTATAGTAGCAAGATTTGAACGCAAAATTTATGAACAAAGCACTGATATCGATTCTCTTGTTTGTGGAGTTAGTTTTGTTGATAACTTCACCTTTAGCCGCACTAGCTAGTTTAATGTTGCTCGTTGTGGTAGCCGCCTTTTTTTCAACAGTCTCGACAGTTGTGTCAGAGGTTGCTGATGATAATACTAAGAAATAAAGACAGAAACCCGGTTTCTTCAAGAAACCGGGTTTCTCTTATGTTTGAGGACTAATTGCTTCAAACAGCGATGAGTAATCTTGATTGGATAAACCCATCTGCTGAGCTATTTCTAAAATCTCCCGCACCCCTGACAAACTGCTAGCATTCAAGTTAACCGAAATAGCTGCATCTAGAAACAAGTTAGTATCTTTGAGCAGATGTTTGGTAGGAAAATTAGGATTGGCGTAATTCCTATCGAGCATTCGCTGCAATTTTTTATCAAAAGTCGGGGCATAAAGCGCACTTTGGCGCAAAATTTCCATGAAATATTCGACTTCGACGCCTTGATTTTGCACAAAACCTAGACTCAGTGCGAAGGCAGTTGTAAGGGAACTAATGAGTTGATTTAGGGCTAGTTTAACAGCAGCAGCGGTGCCAACGGGGCCAATTAAACGCGGATCTGAGCCAAAGTTTTGCAGCAGATTAGACCATTTTTGAAATTGTTCCTCTGTCGCGCCTACCATGACGATTAATTTTCCAGCTTCTGCTTCTGGGATACTTCCCAAAACGGGTGCTTCTAGATAGTCACCGCCTGCGCCTACGACTTGTTTTTGCAACTCTTGACTTTGGGAAGGAGAAATCGTTCCCATTTGAATTATGGTGCGGTTTTTCAGTTGTTGTTTGGCATTTTCTGATAAGAGAACTTGCTCAATGGCAGCGGCGTCGGAAAGCATTAAAATGATGCAATCAGAGGAGGCGATCGCTTCCTCCGGCGAATCAGCTACCATCGCCCCCGCCTCGCGCAGCGCTTCTAGTTTAGACTGAGTACGGTTATAGACTACCACCGGCAGTTGCGCGGATAACAATCTTTGCGCCAGCGGTTTTCCCATTAAGCCAGTTCCCAAAAATCCAATTCTCACGATTAATTTTTCAACTCGAAACGGCGATTACTAGCTTACCAACCACGCGACCTTTTTCGCTTTCTGCATGAGCCTGGTCTATCTCCGATAAAGGATAAGTGCGTGCAATTATAGGACGCAACTTATTCGCTTCGCTCAATTCTTTCAAGTAAGCCAAATCCTTGCCATTCGATTTGAGCAGAATAAATTTTGCTTTTTTACCGGGAATCAATTGGGTGATGAAAATCGCGGCGCTGTTAACGAAATCGGGGAGGGTGGTGACGTAAACTCCATTCGATGACAATATATTTTGGCATTCCCAAAACGAGCGAGTCGCCACCGCATCTAAAATAATATCGTACTTGACCGACTCTTTAGTAAAGTCTTGATTTGTATAATCGATTGTGCGGTCAGCGCCCAAACTTTTTACTAATTCGGCATTCTTTTGGCTACAAACTGCTGTGACTTCTGCGCCTAAAGCTTTGGCAATTTGTACTGCAAAGGTGCCCACCCCACCCGAAGCGCCGTTGATTAATATGCGATTGCCTGCCTTAATTTCACCCAAATCGCGCAAAGCTTGTAAAGCAGTTTCTGCCGCTAGAGGTATGGCAGCTGCTTCTTCGTGGCTAATATTTTGGGGTTTGAAATAAGCGACTTTTTCCGAAACAGCGGCATATTCTGCATAGGATCCGCTAGTCGCCGGATCGAGACAGGCATAAATTTGGTCACCTTGGCGGAATTGGGTAACCCCAGATCCAACTTCTACCACTTCTCCCGAAATGTCGTAACCCAAAACCATCGGGAATTTGTTCCCTAATATGATTTTCAGCATTCCTTTGCGGGTTTTCCAATCGATGGGATTGATGCTGGTGGCGTATACTTTGACCAACATCTGGTCGCTTTTTATTTGAGGTTTGGGGATATCTTGCAATTGCAAGACTTCAGCAGCGCCGTATTGGTTGATAACAACGGCTTTCATTTGCTCGATCATCGCTATACACCTCCGGCCTTTTTGGAGTTTAGATTAATTTGCCTTTATCGCCATCTATCTTTTGAGCGATACATGCCTCATGCATTATCCGGATCGCAGCGAATCTCGATGATAAACCCATCCGGGTCGTAGCAGTAAATGCCGCGTCCCGTGGGTCGGGTAACGATATCCTGTGCGATGGGGATGTGGTGCTGACGCAACACTTCCACCGCTTGGTCAAATAACTTCGGGTCTATATCAAAAGCTAGATGATTGGCGCGAGTAAAAGCTTTTTCCGGATCTGGATCTGGCGGCGCCAGATCCGGTTCCCAGAATAAATCTATTACAGTACCATCCGGCGTCACAAAGTTGGCAACTTTTCCCTCTGCAACTAACTTAACCAACGTTGTCGGAACTTCCTCCCCAGTCAATTCGTGCAAACCCAGGATCGTCCCGTAAAAATGACGCGACGCTTGCATATCCCGCACGTTGAAGGCAATGTGATGCACCCGCCGCAGACAACCTGGGGATAGAACAGCTTTGGTAGACTCTGGCGCTAACGACATACTGGCAACCAATCCTTTTTGCTATTACCATAACGCCAAACCCACCGTATTTCACTCCACCGACAGATGACTCATTAACTACCCTGATAGGTAATATTAGAAAAAATTACACTCGAAGTCATTTACCAGTCGAAGTGGATTTAGTTCTGAGGTCGCTAAGTAATTTTACCTATGAATTAACCGCAACTTCTGTACTTCTTGTCGTATCTATAGATAGATTATTAAGAAACTTATCTCAATTATAAAAAAATATCGATTAACAATGACTTATATATGTGATTATGCTATTTTTTTTGATACAGATTTGAACACCGCTCTCGACTGCCCTCAATTTTAGTACTGCGATTATGTCAATTTTAAATAACTTTCGTAACTTTTTCAGCAACCGCTATATGAAACACTACTGTGATGAATGGATTGAGGAATGGTGCCAACAAAACGGGTGGACAGATTTATTTGTAGAGCGTCCTAACTTTTACTGGGCGTTTCCTCCCTTTGCTGTCATGCCCGAACCAATTCCAGCACAGGTACTCAGAGTGATTAAGGCGCGCAAGGGATTTAGCCAGGAAGAACGACGCTGGACGATCGCCGCCATATTAGTAACAGTCGTCGCTGCACTTTTAGGCTTTTTCTTAAAATCTCCCATGCCGCTGTTTATCGCATTTGCTTTTGATGCGGTTACAGTCGCTTTGTTTGAGGAAGAATAAGTAATGGCTAATGGCTAATTGCTCATTGCTAATGGCTAATTGCTAATTGTTTTACCATTACCTATTACCGATTAGCCATTAACCATTACCTATTACCGATTAACCATTAACCATTAGCCATTAGCCATTAGCCATTAGCCATTAGCCATCAGACCAAAATCTTTTGCAGACCTTCTACTAACCTGCCAATCCCTTCAATTGCTGTATCTTCTTGTAAAGCACCGTAGGCGAGGCGCAGGTAACAGCCATCATCGATACCGAAAGTTGTGCCGGGAATTAAGGCGACGCGATGTTCCTTTATCAGGCGTTCTACTAATTCGATTGCCCCTATTTTTGTATGAACTTTGAGCAGAAAATAAAACGCCCCATCCGCTGGCGGTACGGTGCATAAATCTGGGATGGAATAAAGTTGATCTAAGCATTTTTCGCGCACTTTGGCAATAGTTTGCAACTGTTCCCGACAATAACTAATTCCCGCTTGTAATGCACCTAAAGCGGCGTATTGAGAGATGACTGGGGGACAAATTAGAATTGTATCTTGGATTTTGTTAACTGAAAGGAATAAATGTTGCGGGATGACCATATACCCGATGCGCCAGGAGGCGAAACCATAGGCTTTGGAAAGGGAATAAAGTAAAATTGTATGGTCGCTGCTGTTGGGAATTGCGCCGGGAGAAAAGTGCTGGACGCCGTTGTAGGTGAAGTATTCGTAAGCTTCGTCGCTAATGTGGTAGAGGTGGCGATCGTAACACAGTCTATTCACCGCTTCCAATGTTGCTTTCGGATATACTACCCCCGTGGGATTATTCGGTGAAATTGTGACAACGGCGCGAGTTTTGTCGGTAATTGCTTGTTCTATCTTATCGAGACAAATCTGATAATTTTCATCGGTCGGGACCAGGACGGGAGTGCATCCCGCCATTGCAATCGCCATCTCGTGGTTAAAATAATAGGGCGTCAGTAAAATAATTTCGTCCCCGGGGGAAGTAATCGCCAAAACGGCATTCATAAATGCCATGTTCCCACCAGCTGTGACGACTATGCATCGATTGTCGTTTATGTCAATACCGTTTTCGGATTTGAGTTTGGTGGCGATCGCATCCAGCAAGGGTACAATACCGTCTACGGGTTGATATTTGTGATTGTCTGGAATAGCTAAAAATTGCGAAATTTGCTCTATAGCTTGTTTTGGCGGCCCATAGGAAACAACCCCTTGTCCCAAAGGAATTGTTCCCGGACAACTGCGGATTAATTCGGCAACGACTGGGATAATAGGTAACTGCACCGCCTGCATTCTTGCAGTTTCGCTGTAGAACATAATTTTAATTTTGCTTGGATTATCAGTTTATATATTTTAAGCGATCGCAACAACTCTTTTACCGTCTGAAGAATATCTATTTATTGAACCGCCATAGACGCGCAGCGACTTCCCGTAGGGTAGACGCCAAGGACGCCAAGAAAGAAGAGAAGAAGATTTATAGAAATAATGGGTAAGGTGGGATGGCGAACGCAGGTTACATATTCTACCTATAAAATAGTAATAGATTGAAATTGTGGCTATTGCCAGTCGAATTATGAGTTGTGGTGATTATTTCCTGAGACTTTTAGCTCGCCGTGATTACAGTGTAAACGAACTGCTGAAAAAAGGCCGAGAAAAGGGATTTGAGCAAAGCGAGATTGCTGAAGCGATCGATGCGGTGCAACAAAAAGGTTATCAATCGGATATCCGCGTTGTAAATAGTATAATCAACTCCTCGAAAGGCCAATATGGAAAAGCAGCCTTGAAACGCAAGTGCCTGGAAAAAGGAATTGCTGCCGATGTCTTCGAGCAAGTCTGGATGGAACAAACAGAATCTGATTCAACGGAATCTCTGAGCGAGTTAAAAGCTAAAGTCATGCGGAAATACAAACTGAGCAGCTTTCAATATATTGACCCGAAAACTAAAGCCAAATTATTGAATTACCTTCAGTATCGAGGGTTTAATCCGTTTGAAGTTTTAGACCAATGGAAGAACGAAGAAGAGGAGGCAGAAGCATTTTAACGCCAACAAACCCGGTTTTTTCAAAAAACCGGGTTTCTGACCCAGGGCGGGCAGGATGCCCACCCCACAAGAGAGTTGTAACCTTTGTGGGTGGGCATCTTGCCCGCCCCACAACAGAGTTGTAACCTTTGTGGGGTGGGCATCTTGCCCGCCCCACAAGAGAGTTGTAACCTTTGTGGGTGGGCATCTTGCCCGCCCCACAAGAGAGTTGTAACCTTTGTGGGGTGGGCATCTTGCCTGCCCCATGTTTAGCTCCTCGGCGGGAAGCCCCGCGCTCTCCCGAAGGGGAGCGTCGGGATGAAAGCCACGGCGTTGATCAACTGTCCCCTTAACCGATGTGAAGCGAAGCTGAACGAGGGCTTGGGGACGGTGAAGCAACGCCAATCTCTTACAAACGAAGCGAACACAAGTACCTAAACTGTATTAGAGTAATTATCAAATTGCTCTAAGATTTCATGTTAAAGGCTGTCAAAGTCCGAATCTATCCCACTGATGCCCAGCAAGCTGATCTTGCTCAGGCGTTCGGTTGCTGTCGATGGGTTTGGAATCAGTCGCTGACAATCATGTCTCAAACATACAAAGAGACAGGTCGCGGCGTTTCAGCCATGGAGATGAAAAAACTGCTTCCGGTCTGGAAGAAAGAGTATGAATGGCTAACTGAATGCTACTCCCAGTGCTTGCAGCAATCGGTTTTGAATTTGGGAATAGCTTTCGGCAACTTCTTTGATGGTCGTACAGGCTATCCCTCACTCAAGAATCGCCACGGCAGACAATCAATTCAATATCCGGCAAACGTCAAAATCATCAGCGAGTCTGAGATTAAATTCCCTGGCAAGCTGGGAACGGTGAAAGCCAAAATTCATCGTGACTGTGTTGGGAAGCTGAAAACCGTTACCGTGTCGAGAATGACTGACGGGCGTTACTATGCTTCGTTGCTACTCGATGATGGAATTGACAAACCAGAATTGCTCAGTGAGGGTAAAGCCATCGGGATTGATTTGGGATTGATTGATTTTGCGGTCACATCTGACGGATCTAAGTTCAACAATCCGAAGCATCTCAAGCAGGATGAACGCAACCTGAAACGGAAGCAAAGAAAGCTTTCTCGCAAGAAGGATAAGACCACAAACAAACGCGCCAAAGCAAAAGTTGCACTTGCCAAAGTGCATAGCAAGATTTCACGAGTGAGAGAGGATTTCCTCCACAAGCTATCCCGCAAGATAGTCAACGAGAACCAAGTGATTGTGGTGGAAGATCTGGCAGTGAAAAACATGGTGAAGAATCACAACCTGGCTCAGTCCATTTCGGATGCAGGCTGGGGAATGTTCCAAACCATGCTCAAGTACAAGGCAGAACAAGAAGGCAAAATCTACCTGGAAATCGGGCGATTCTTCCCGTCCTCGCACCTTTGCAATTCAACACTGCTCCCGATTCCGAAAATGGATCTCTCGGTGCGTTCCTTCCTTTGTCCGCATTGCCAAAAGCACCATGACAGAGATGTGAACGCAGCCATCAACATCAGAAATGAAGGCTTGCGGATTCTGGCATTGGGAACCAGTGCTACTGCCCTTGGAGGCAATGTAAGACCAAAGCGGTATGGGCGCAAGTCTACGACCGCAGAGGCGATTGCCGATGAATTGGGAAGCCCGCGCTCTATCGCTACGCGATGAGCGTCGGGTAGTTCACATAGCTATTTTTACTTTATTTGCCTGCACCTACTTGCTATTACCCGCTTCGACGGGAACTCTCACATCTACCATTATTTGACCGTCTGGCTTAAGTTGTTCGCCTTCAATAAACGAACGCAACATCCAAGCCATTTCTTCGTGTTGCTGCATCAATTCGGTGAGGAAATCAGCCGTACCTTGATCGTGGAATTCTTCGCCGCATTGGTCGATGTGCTGGCGCATATTGCGGATAATTTGTTCGTGGTCTGCTACCAAGTTTTCCACCATTCCATTAGCAGTGGGCAGAGATCCGGGATCTTCTTTGATTGAAGCGTATTTGAGGAAACCTTCAGCCGTACCTACGGGGTAACCGCCCAAAGTACGGACTCGCTCGGCGATCGCATCAATACTTTCTGTTAAAGCAGTATACTGTTCTTCCCACAGTTGGTGCAGCGAGCGGAATTGCGGTCCGACTACATCCCAGTGGTATTTTTTCGTTTTGATCAGCAGTAGATACGCATCGGACAAATCGGCGTTTAACAAGTCAATTACGCCTTGACGCTGCTCTTGCGATAAACCAATGTTCAACGGACGCATAGTTATTTTCTCAATTGTTCTACACTTTTCTAGTGCATCAAATTTCCCCAGCCGTTGCATCAACCGATTGGAAGATAGCACCCTATGCTTTAGGTAGAGGTTTGATTGGTGTCGCCGATGGCAAAAAACCCTCCAGCAGCACAGCGGGTATCGCACGAGGTCGCATTGTTGCCGCTTCTACCCATACCCATAACGCTTCTGCGGTCACCAATAAATCATCTTTTCTATGTTTGCGAATTTCATAGCGCCTTCTGGCGCGAGTTCCCCGCATTTCTTCCAGCCAAGTGGTAATTTCCAACATATCACCCGCTGCTGCCGAACGCAGGTAATCAATTTCTACTCGCCGCATCACGAACACGCCGCCTAGTTCTTTATAGCGTTCAACGGTAAAACCTAAATGCTCCGAATGTTCGAGCGCTGCTTGTTCTAAATAATGCTGGTACACGGCATTATTTACATGCCCCAGCGCATCCATTTCGTAATGCCGTACCCGTAGTTGCGTGGTGAATTTTTGCATAATTTTCCCCCATTAGACCTCTGGCATCAATGCCTGGAACTAAATTTTAGGCTGTAGCGACACGGCGTCAGTAATTTTTGTTTTCAACACAAACATATTCGGATGCCGTGTCCCTACTAAAACCTGTTAAAACGGGTTATATCAAATCCAGCTCGACAACCCCTCTAATCTTCTTCTTCTTGGCGTTCTTGGCGTCTACCCTACGGGAAGTCGCTGCGCGTCTATGGCGGTTCATTTAAAAAGGGGGTCATGGAAGCGGTTTGGTATTATATCATGTCCAGTTGATTCGATATCGTATGTTTTCGGTGCTGTAGGGGCGGGTTTTACAGATAACTTCTGCCACCAACAGATAATTCAAGTGAACCCGCCCCCTCTTTGAGCAAGTAATTTATTTCCAGGCTGACTACCGATCCCTAATTTAATCGATCGTGACTCGGAACCGAATGAACCCAACATTACCATTAGGAGTATTGGTAATCTCTCTGAGGTTCAGAATTACCGATCCATTGCGATTGCTTTGTTCCGCACAAGCATTGCCGTTGGGCAAAGGCGACAGCGGCGAGAAAAATGCTCCCACATCGCCATCTTGTGCGTTGGTCAGCGATGAATTGGTTCCCGCTTGATTTAATTGAATCCCCGTGCGAGGTCCAAAACCATCGGCGATAAATGTCGTGTCGGTGGGAATGGCGTCGCAGAAGTTGACGTTTTGCGCCGGTACGTTGCCTTCGGACAAGAAGTAGACGGTGTACTCGACAATATCGCCGCTGCGGACGGGCGCAGATGGCTGAATTTCGCCCACTGGACGCAGCGAAGACCAACCAGAGGCATTATCGTTTTGGGTGCTGGGGTCATCGACAAAGTTGGTGAAGTTGGTCGTCGTGCCGTTGCTCGTGACAGCGGTAATCCGCTTGACCAAAATCACGCGGGGTGTACCTGCGATCGCCACTGCCGTAGCCGTCGCGGTATTGTTATTGACAATTGCATCGTTTTGTGATGTAACCGTCGTCGTCAGGTTGATCGTTTCCGGTTGCGTCGGTCTGAGGACAATCGGAATCGACACAGATTGACCGGGATTCAAGTTACCCAGGTTGCAGGTGACAACGCCGTTGGACTCAAAGCAAGTTCCCTGGGAAGGCGTCGCTGAAACAAACGTGGTGCCCGCAGGTAACGGGAAGGTTAAAGTCACCCCCGTCGCGATCGCAGGGCCATTGTTCGTTACAACACCATTGAAGGTGACGTTGGTTCCCGCTGTTACCGGAGTTGTTGGGCCAGTTACGCTCGTCTGAACTTCCGATTGATTGGCGCTGGGCAATGGAACCGCCACCGTTACCCGCCCCTCAGAGCAATTGCCTGCCGTGTCGCAAATTTGATACGTGAAAGTATCCGTACCGGAGGTAAATCCAGGGTTGGGGATGAAGGTGACCGTGCCGTCCGGGTTAACTACAACCCTGCCATTCGCGGGTTGGGTGACGATGCGGAGGGTGGCGGGATTGAGGTTGCCGCCATCGTTGCCCAAGACGTTGATCGTCACGGGGCTGTTGGGGTTGGTTGCGATCGCATCCGGGTTGGCCACGGGCGGGTTGTTTGTAGCAACCGGCACGTTTACCGTTACCGTCGCCTCGCTACACAATCCCGTCGTATCGCAGATGCGGTAAGTAAACGTATCGGTTCCCGTGGTGAAGCCTGGATTAGGCTGGTAAATAATATTACCCGTTGCCGGATCGATTCGCACCGTACCGTTTTGCGGTGGGTTAATAATTTGAACCGTCGTCGGGTCGAGATTGCCATCGGGGTCGCGATCGTTCGCCGCCACGTTAATCAATACCGGCGTACCGGGATTGGTACTGGTGGTATCGTTGGTGGCAACGGGCGGTCTGGGAACCGATCCAGGAACCGTCACCGTCACCGTCGCCGTATCGCACAGCCCCGTCGAATCGCAGACTTGGTAAGTAAAGATATCCGTCCCGCTGGTAAAACCAGGGTTGGGAGTATAGACGACCGTACCGTCTGGATTAACCCTGACCGTACCGTTAGCGGGATTGGAAATAATCGTGACGGTTCTGGGGTTGAGGTTATTATCCGGGTCGCTATCGTTGTTGAGAATATCGATCAGCACGGGGGTATTCGGGTTAGTGCTGGTGCTGTCGTTGTTCGCGACGGGTGGATTGGTGGCGGTCACCGGAACCGTTACCGTAACCGTTGCCCGATCGCACTGTCCGGTCGTATCGCATACTTGGTATTCAAACGTATCCGTACCCGAATTAAACCCAGGGTTAGGAGTGTAAGTAATCTGCCCCGTGACTGGGTTAACGCTCACCGTCCCATTCGTCGGCGGCGTAACAATTGTCACGTTCGTCGGATTGAGGTTATTGTTCGGGTCGGTATCGTTATCCAGGACGTTGATAACTACCGGAGTATTCGGGTTGGTGCTAGCGCGGTCATCGGTAGCCACTGGCGGTTGCTGGACGGGGGCGGGAACGCTGACGGTAATCGTTGCCGTATCGCACACGCCCCGGATATCGCAGATTTCGTAGACAAAGGTATCCGTACCAGAGGTGAAACCGGGGTTAGGCGTGTAGGTAATCGTGCCGTCTGGGTTGACCTGCACCGTACCATTGGTTGGGTTAGACACGATGCGAAGGCTACCGGGATTGAGAGGAGTGCCGTCGGGAGAGCGATCGTTAATTAAAGGATTGATCGTCACCGATTGACCGGGGTTAGTTCCAATCACGTCGTTATTCGCTACCGGCGGCTGGTTTGGGGCAGTGACGGGGATAGTCAACGTTGCCGGGGGAGATACGGCACCCTGGTTATCCGTGGCAGTGAAGGGAATCGTCACATTGCCGGTAAAGTTGGGATTCGGCTGGAAGAACAGATTGCCGATTTGGTCTGCTGGGATAGGTTGACCTGGGGTCACGGGTACGCCGCCCGATGCCGGGTTACCCAAGAACAAAGTTCCTTGTTCTGGCGGCGGCAAGGTGGGGATGGTGAACGAAACCACACTGCCATCCGGGTCGTTAGCTGTCAACAGCGGCAGTTGCACCGGACTCCCGCTGCTGCTGGGAATCGAAGGCGTAGTGGTGTTGTTAGCAACCGGCGGTTGATTCTGGCGCAGACCAAAGTCAAAGTTGGGGTTGTTATCGGTGACGCTAATAGTTTGGGAGGTAGGGGTAGTGGGGCTGAACCCAGACGGAGGCGTTATCGTTACCCGGTAATTACCCGGCGGTAGGTCTGGGAAGCTGTAGTTGCCGTTATTGTCGGTTGTTGTGGTTTGGGTGGGGTCGTCGGGAGTACCTAAGATGCCATCTGCGCCAGGAGAGGTGAGGGTGACCGTCACCTTGGGCAGGCCCGGTTCGCCTTGGTCTTGTACCCCATTGCCGTTGACATCATTGAAGACCGTATCCCCAATCTGCACGGGAGGCGAAGCTATCACCGGAATTGTCACCGTTGCTGGAGGCGAGGTCAACCCTTGGTTATCGGTCACCGTGTAATTAAATGTCACGCTGCCGGTAAAGTTGGGGTTGGGTTGGAACACCAGCTGACTCACTTGCTCTGGTGTCAAATTTTGCCCTGGTTGTACTGGTTGCCCATTCAGTAGCAGCGTGCCTTGTTGCGGAGTCGGCAAGGTGGTAATCGTATACCTTACTACCGTCCCATCCGGGTCGCGGCCTATTAGTTGCGGCACGGGTATCGTACTCGTGTTGGGTAAAGGCGGTGTAGACCTGTTTTCAGCGACAGGAGGTTGGTTGCCCGGGGCAACAACTGGAATCGTCACCGTGGCTGGGGGAGAAGTCAGCCCTTGGTTATCGGTCACCGTGTAATTAAATGTCACGCTGCCGGTAAAGTTGGGGTTGGGTTGGAACACCAGCTGACTCACTTGCTCTGGTGTCAAATTTTGTCCTGGTTGTACTGGTTGCCCATTCAGTAGCAGCGTGCCTTGTTCCGGAGTCGGCAAGGTGGTAATCGTATACCTTACTACCGTCCCATCCGGGTCAGTACCGAGTAATGGCGGCACTTGGATGGGGCTAGTGTTGAGCGAAGGCGGCGTGGATCGATCTTGAGCCACGGGGGGCAACTGGGCAGTGGCTGGAACCGTTACGGTAACGGTCGCCGTATCGCACAGCCCAGAAGTGTCGCATACTTGGTATACAAAAGTATCAGTACCGGAAGTAAATCCGGGGCCGGGAGTGTAGGTAATAGTGCCATCGGGATTGGGCGTGACAGTACCGCGACCGGGATTGGTAATAATTGTGACGCTGCCCGGGTTGAGGTTATTGTCGGGGTCGCTGTCGTTGCCGAGAACGGGGATATTGACGGGTACGCCTGGGTTGGTGCTGGTGCTATCGTCGTTGGCAACGGGCGGTCGGTTGGGCGGATTGTTAATCGTAGTGGGAGCTTCCGCCCGGTTGTTGCCGGTATTCGTTTCCCCAGGCGTGGAAACATCCGCCACGTTAGTACCGCTTCCAGCCTGACTAGAAGTAACCGTTATGGTTAAGGTAGTGCTAGCACCAGGGGCTAACTGGTTGGGGTTAGTACAGGTAATCTGTTGCTGTCCCGTTGCCGTACAACTCCAGCCGTCACCGCTAGAACCGAAGAACACCGTGCCATTGGGTAAATTATCGACAATTTGAATCGGGCCAGTTGTAGCAGCAGCATTGGCAGCGTTGGTGACGGTGATTTGGTACGTACCTTGTTGCCCAACCACAAACGGCCCGATGGCGGTTTTGGTGATGGTCAAGTCTGGTGCCGTCGGGGGTGGCGGTGGTGCTTGATAGGGGAAGTCTACGTTGGGACGATTGGGGTTATTCCCATCCAGATTAATCGAACCGATGACGGTATTGTTTGCGTTCAAAGGCGCGCCGCCTTGGGGATTGGGGACGCTACCAGGGACGCGCACTGTGTAGTTGTTGCCAAACGGGACATTGGGGAAGGTATAGCTACCGTCTGCGCCAGTTTGCACCGTGGCGATAACGTTGCCGTTGGGGTCTACCAGTTCAACGGTAGTCCCAGGTAAGGCAGCGTTATTGCCAGCGTTGAACAGACGCCCGCTGATGGTACCAGTTCCCTGCTGTGTAAAACCAAAATCCGCCGTTGGAATATTGGAGTTTTGGGCGTTGACCGCAATCGGGTTGGGTTGGGTTTGGGTGGGATTTAAGCCATTAGGTGGGTTGGTGACGCTGACCCGATAATCTCCAAATGGCAAGTTGGGGAATTGGTAGCGTCCATCTGCCCCGGTGGGGGGCGAGTCTACCGTAGTGCCATCCGGTCTGGTTAACCGCACGATGATGCCCGGGATGCCTTGTTCCCCTGCATCTTGTACTCCGTTGCCGTTGGCGTCGTTGTATACTGTGTCGCCAATTGTCCCGGTTGTTGGGTCAGTTAAGTTAACCGATGCCGTGGCTTCCCTGACAGTTGGATCTTCGGTTGAACGAACGTTAGCTGAGTTTGTTAATGTGTTTCCCTGGAAGTTAGCTGGCACTCGGAAAGTCACCTCTAATTGCCGGTCTTGGTTAGGTGTCAGCGTACCCAAGGTACAAGGAAAGGTATTTTGACAGGCAGGGTCGCTAACGGAGACGAGGGTTACCCCTTGTGGCAACGGATCGTTCAACACTACGCCCGTCGCCGTCGCAGTGCCGATTCCTCTGTTTCTGACCGTAATCCTAAAAGTTACGTCGCTACCGCGGGGTGCGGTATTGGCGAGCGGTGTTTTTGTAATATCCAGTAGGGGACTATCAATAGCTAAAGTAAAGACACCGGGGTAGTAAGCCTCACCCGTATTGTTAGTGCTAAAAGTAAATGTGGCGCTGCTTCTGTCGTTGCCGATCAGCTCAGAAATATTAGCACCTGTGAGCAAATCGATGTCAATACCCAGTTGGTTATTAAAATTTGGATTTCTGCTGTCGGTGAAAGCGCTAATAGTGCCGTTGAAAAAGTCGTTTTCGGGGCTGGTGGGATTTGAAATTGGCGTATTGTTGAGAAGAACTCTATCCCCAGTAATAGTTGCATCCCCGTCATAAACAACCATGCCTAGCTTGGTTGTGAATGGGCCGCTACCAGGCGTTCTAAAACCAGACAGAGTTACGCTTTCCCTAGCCTCAGTGCCATTTACCGAAGTGAATACCGTTGTCAGGCCATCGAAAACCGTCAGATTGCGGTAAGGCTCGTTCGGGTCGTTATACACCACGACCAAGCTCCAGCCTGCTTCGCTGTTTGGTTCTACTGTAGACAGGACATCGGCGACCCCATACGTACCACTCCCAGTATTTCGGACAAGGGTGGTTACGTCAACAAATCCTTGGTAAAACTGTCTTGCTCCCTGAACTTGAACATCGGCAGCTGTCAGGGAGGTGTAGTTAGCCTGCCCAGGTGGTTTAAATTTGACTTGATTGCGTTGTTGAGCGTTGGTCGAAATACCGTGCCAGTATAGACCTGCCCAAATAACTGTAGCGCCAGCAGGTATGTTGAGTTGGGCGGTGCTGGAGTTGAAGGTACTAGCATCACTGTCAACATCCACATACTGCATGTTGTAGAACAAGTTGTTGGCGTTGGTGGTTGAGTTGCTATTTTGAGCTGTGCCGCAAGCAGGCCCTGTGTTATTGCTAACTGTCCTGGGCGGGTCTGAGCAAGTCATCAAGGTGTTGCCGATGGTGCGAATATCTCCCGTCGCGTATCTGGTATTTTCGGGATTTCTCGGCGTCAACTGGGACAAGGCTGGCTCAGCCGTTAACAGCGTTCCCAGAATCGGCAGCGCCCAAAAGCTTTGCTTGATTGGGGCAAGGAAATGGTTATAGAAACTAGGGCGACAAGACCCAGGGGCGTTCAACTCTCTCACAACCTTTTTAAACAATGCACTCACGGCGGCTCTACCTTGGTGTTAGGACAGAGGATGGAATCGACCGGATAACGGCGTTAATCGCAGGTTCGGAAGTACCATATTGGGGATGGGTGGCGATCGCGCTCACTCTTTCTCCCGGTTGCAAAGCAGCAATTTTGAGCGAAAATAATCCTTCTGCATTCGCTTCTGTAGTAGCGATCGCCACGCTCAATGGCCCTCGCGTATTGCTGTTTTCACCCACCCGGTAAATTTCCACTACCGCACCCGGAGTCGCCTTCCCTGCTAAAGTTACGCTCCCATCCGACGGTGCGTTGAAAAATTCCCGACTGACAAATTGCGGTGCCTCAATGCCAAAATTCCCGGTTTTCCGTCGCTGTTGATGGCTTTCCATCCGGGGATTGGGACCATCCCCGATTTGGTAAGCATGGACATCGGTATTCAATTGCGTGACCAAGTCTATGCTCAACCCGCGCAGTCCTGAAAACTGGTTGCCGCGAATCACATTGCGATCGCTATTCGGAAATGCCGCTACCACCACCCCTGGTCCCGGTTGGTCGCTAATCCGATTGTCGATTACCTCGTGGTCTTCTCCCATCAGGTATATTGCGGCTCTTCGGTAGCGTCTGCCGTTGCTGGCGAGCGCATTAGAGCGAATCAGAGCCGACCCATTTGGTTTAAACAAATAAATCGCGCTTCCCGCATTATCCCGAATGATGTTCCCCACTATTTCTGTGTTAGAAATTACACCTTCCAGCCGAATCGCATCGGGCATTCCCGCAAACCCATTACACTCCAAAATATTTCCTTGAATCAGCAAGTTATTCGCCGCCACGGCGGTAATGATGGCGCTACCATCGTGATTGGCAATAATATTGCCCCGGATTGTCGTCCCCAGGCTATTAAAAACGTAGACGCCAAACGCGGAAGTTCTAGGCAATTTCGCCGGTTTGGCACTCAAGTACCTAGCAAAAAACCCGACCAAAGGACGGAAAAACGAATCCGTAATCGGCGTTTCGGGCGGTTCTGGAACTTCTTCCGCAATATTTTGCGGTCTTTGTCGCGCGAACACCCGCAGCCTTCTACCATCTTGTGAATACTCCCCCACTGGCGGAATGCCCAACCAATTGTTCTCTATCAACACATTTTTAGGTGGAACATCGCGTCGGCGGTATGGAAAGCTACTCGCCGGAGGTTGCTGTCTGCTAGTATCCGGCGGCGGTAAGCGGTGGGAAATAAAGATATCTGCGGGGGGCGTCGTTGCCGTCGCCCTATGACGCGAAGTAAATCCGTATACACTCAATCCCCGTATTGTTACGTTATCCGCAGCAACGGAAAAGCCCCGCAGCACCTCGCGACCGGGTGCGGGCAAGATCGCAATCACCGGACGGGAAATAGGCGGCAGGACGACGGGCGAGCCGAGGGGCAGTTGGGCAGAGGAGCAGAGGTGCAGAGGTGCAGAGGAGGAGATGGGGAGATGGGGAGATGATGGAGATGAAGGAGATGAGGAAGATAGAAGTAATTTCTTCCCCATCTCCCCTGCTCCCCTGCTCCCCTGCTCAGCGTTATAACCGGGTTGAGTAGTGCCATCAACTACCACGGGGACGCTTAACGGCGGTAACAGTTCGGTCAGGCGGATGGTGGTGGCGGTAGGGGGTAGATTAAATTCGATTCTGGAAGATTCGCTCGATTGTAGGGGTGAGACTTGCGATCGCTCTACCCCAGAAAGCCGCTCTAGCGGTAAAGTACCATTGACAACCTCAATCGCCTCGCGCAAAGTCAGTCCCTCATCCGCCTGCACCGGGCCATCTTGGTTACTATTAACTACTACCCGCAGCGGTATAGTAGAAGCCAACACCCCATCGGATAAAAGCAAACAGGAAACCGCAAACCCTAAAAAATAGTTGAGGAGGACGCGGGGACGCTCTGACACGGTGACGTCAGGAAACCCCATGGTAGGAACCAGGGGATTCCAACAAGGAATTTTTTTCTTCTCCACGAATAAATTCGGGGGCTGGTGACCGGGTGCTTCGATCTGGCGAAGGGTGCAAGAGAGCGTCTCCCCTTCTGGGCGTCTTTGCGTCTTCTTGGTCATTGGTAATGGGTAATTGGTAATACCTCTTGTGCAACCTATCGCGTCCATCGGTAGTGAATCCTAACTCATTATTTGCCCGATCATTGGTGTTCTATAAAGTTAGTTAAGTCATCAAAAAGACTCAAAAACTTCAGCGTTGCACCCAGCGGGTCTGTCTGGGTTTTCACCTCGGTTTGCGACTCGGATCCAGATGCATCTTCCATCTCCGAACTTATCGGTAAATTAGCAGCAACGGGAACAACTTCGCTTTCTCTTTGTTGACGCGGTACAACTCTTTGGCGACCAAATCCACCAAACAGTTCGTTAACCTTAAACGTTACTTGGAAATACGGACCGCCTTCGGATCTAAAACCGCTAAAATCCCGGTCATCCACGCTACCGAAACTATAACCCAACCCCAAACGCAAATCCGGGGTCAGATAATAGCCAAACTCCGCCGCCCAACCCCATTCGTTGTAGTCTTCTTGACCAATCCAGCGCACCTCACCAGCAACGTCGGTTCTGTAACCCAAGCGGTAAGTTGCCCGCAATTGTGCCAAGTTGGTCGCCGTATTATTGCTGTAATTTCGGGCTAAATTAAAATCGCTGATGCGAAACGCATATTTGCCGTAAAATTCCCAGCGCCAATTCGGAGCATAAATCGCTTCCAAGGCAAACAAATGATCCGTTGAATCCGTACTGGTTCCTTGGAGAATTTCATCATAAGTTTGGGCGGGATTGCGACGAAATTCATACCGCATCAAAGCATTAAACTTATCATCCTCCGGATCGCGATAAGCCAACCCAACTCGCAGGTTAATCGTATCATCTAAATCCCGCAACAACTGGTTAGAAGAATTCGCCTGGTAATAGCGCAACAACGCCGTAATCGAACGGGAGATTTTGCCCGCCGCCCCCACTTCGATTAGCATATTGTCACCGCGAAAACTGCCGGTGCTGTATTCAAAGCGCCCGCTAGCTTTGAAATCCGGGTTATCGGTATATTCCAGTCCGATGCTGTAGCTATCGCCAGAACCCAATCCCAAGGAAGCGGCACTTTGACCCACCGCAAAGGGTTGGGGAAACCTTCTCCCCGCAGCAGTGCGACCAAAGATATTGTCCGAAACTCGTTCGTAACCCAGCAGCAAGCGCAGTCCGGGTGCAATCCGAATCCGCGACCTGATTCCCAGCGCCCCCTGTCCGATGACATTCCCAAAACCGCTGAGGACCGAATAGCGGCTGCTCATCGTGGTATCTTTAAACAGTTCCCGCTCGACTATCGTGTCTAAACTGGTAATCGAGTTGTTGGTTAGCAGTCCTCCATCAAAAAACTGATGCGCCAGTCGCATCGTCACCCCGGGAAACGCCGCCCAATCTAACCCAAAAGTCGTGCGAGTCGGATAAAGTGGGTCGCTTGAACCTCCTAAGTTTTGTTCGTGCTGGGCGCGGAATGTCAGCAGGGGCGACCTTGCGCCCTCGTTGCTCAATCTTTCTAGCAACGGCACGTTTAACCTTGCTACAATCTGGTTCGCATCCTCATCCAAATCTCCCGCCCGGTCTTCCCGCACGCGGTTGACGTAACTTAAGCTGAAATCTGCCCTACCAATTCGCTGGCGCAGTCCCGCACTAAACGTGTTGAGGGTATTATCCAATCGACTGCCGGGACGCGCTTCCACCCCTGGGTTAAATAAATCTGGCAAATCCGTTCTTACCGCCGAAGCAATGCCGAAATTTCTTTCGTAGTCGTATTGAACTTCTAGCGCCGTTGTGGTAGTAATTGCCGCCGAGAGCGAAGCGCCGTAACGAGTTTGACCGGGTGAAAAGCTAACAGTGGCATTGTTGAGGAAGTTTTCTTCCACCGAACGGTAGTAGGCGCGTCCTGCTAACCAGGATGCGATCGCACCATTCACCTCCAAACGATACGCCGACCCGCTGCGATTCCCCCGGAAAATAAAATCATTATTCGATCTGGCATATTCCCCCACAATCCGTCCGCTGTTTCCCAAGGACACCATGAAATCGAATCCAAACAGATCGAATTCCCGCATCCCCATATCTTCCCGCCAGTAGGTCACCCCAGCAAAAGCAGGACGATTGATCGATGGATTAAAGTTATACTGCAACCGCCCCGCAACGATGCTGGTATCGCTCCCGCCTTCGTGTTGGTAGGTGACCACAATTCGCCGCACCAGCAGCGACGAAGCACCCGCCGTCCCGGTATTGAACAAGTCAAACTCGGTAGCTTGGATAGGACGGCGAAACCTCAACGTACCTCGGTCGTAATCGATTTCGTAGTCGGGACCCCGCGATAGCTGTCGGCGTTCTAAAACCGTACCCGGTCGGTTAAGTTCTTCGGTTTCGATAAAAATGTTCTCGCTTCCCGGTACAACCAAACGACGGGATAAAAAGTACAACCCGCTAGTCCCGTCGGGGACGATCGCATCCCGCTGGAATCCCTGGGTATCGGGAGAAAACAGCGCCGTCACCTGGAGGTTGCCAAAACTGTAATTCGCTTTAAACCCATGCAGGGCGCGGTTGTTGGCGCTAAACAGTTGGGAAGCTCTAGCAAACTCATTCGTGTAATAATCCCCCCACATACCGTAGTCGGGTTCCCTTCCCGGCGTGCGGGAAGCACGCTCAAACCGGACGTAGAAGCTATCCCTAGAAGGAGTAATGTAATCAACCCTAGAACTATCCCCGTAGACGGGATATTGTTGTTCGCAAAACTGGATACCGCCAAAGATGCGGTTATTCCCATCGCAAGTTTGATTGAGGGCGCGCGCCGTATTAAACGCCCCAGTAAACAACCATTCTCCCACCGGCCCGGTGGCAAATAAGGCCGCATCAAAATCAACTTCCGTCCCGCCCAAATCATCGGGGTTGAGGAAGTCGCGCATACTACCCCAAAAATTGGTTCCCCGCGGACCAATTCTCAGATTGGCGACACCGGAAACAATCGAGGGGCGCAAGTTGGGCACAAATTCCACTTGGGCGTAAGCAACGATTTCCCCTGGTTCCCCTGCGTCGAAGTTGGACAAGAACGGTTGTTCGCTGGGGAGTCCGATCCCCCCAGGCCCCCCTTGGGAAGGGGGATCCCCCCGTAGCCCCCCTTGGGAAGGGGGGTTGGGGGGATCGATTGTGACGCTTCTACCCCTAACTCCCAAAATTGCTGCCCTGACGCGGACTTGCTGCGCTTGCAACGAAGATTGCAATGAGACTGTAAATCTACCGTCGCGGGCGATCGTTTGAAATCCAGGTTGGTCTTCTTCTTGGTCAGCACCGACAAATTGACCGGCACTGGTAGTTAAAGTCACAACTGTGTCCCCTTTGAGGGGTTGGTTTTCTGAGTCGGTAATCGTGCCGGTAATCGTTACAGTTGAACGACCATCCGCGCGCACGCTCCTATCGCCCTCTGGTAATATTTCTAACTTCGCTGCCTGATTTTCTACATTCAGGCGCACTTCCACCGGCGCGTCATTACCTGCTTGGACGGTAATGACATTTTCCCCTTGTCTGAGACGGATGTTGTACCAAGTTTGGGTAATTAGGTTTTGAGACTCGTCGCGCTCTTTTTGGGTGGGGGTTTCGGGGTCGAGGGTATTGCCGTTGATTTTAATTTCTAGGGTTTGGTCGGCAGGATATTGCACAATCAAGCTGGTGGTGCGTTCTGCCATCTTCCCTGGTTGGGGATTGAGGATTCGCACCCTAGAACTTGCCCCGGCGGGCATTTGTGCGTTGAGTTGCACCCCCTCGTTTAACGAGAAAAGAAACCGGGTTTCTGAGTTTCTGGTAAAATCCGCCCCTACCTCACTACTTGCTGGCGCTACAGCATCCGCGTGGGTCAGCAGTTGCGGTTCTGCACCAGCTTTTGCCAGCTGTTCGCTCGTGGAAGATTTAACCAAGTATCCGCGTTTCCATGTAGCCTGTGTGAGGGGCTCATCAGTAGTCGGTAGGGAAAAAGATTCCTCTTTCTCCCATCTCTCCCCAACAGGTTTTGAGCCACTAGAAGCGCTCTGGGAGACTTCGCTGGCTGACTCCACGGCTTTTGTTTTAGCCATTTGGTCGTTCTCGCATGGTAGCGAAAGATGCTGCCCTATGATTTCATCTAAGTGATAACCCGTAGATGCGCTTTCTTGACCCAAGGCCAATATCTCGAGGGCGGGTTGATCTAGGCTGTTTGTTTGAGGCAGAGATAGTGTGTCAGGCCCGCCCCTACACAATAAAATCTGGTCGTTTACTGCTTGGGCATTTCCTGGTGGCAAAACTACCACCACTCCCAGCAGGGTTGGTATAAAAAAGTCCCGAAAAGTTGTCATTGAGCGAAGCCCCAGACAAATCGCACAGAAAAATATCAATGGTTAGCTTTTTTCAATGCCCCCTGCAATCAATTAAAAATTCAAAACCAAATTAATTTTGAAGTTTTAATTATTGGATTGCTCTTCACCAAATGCAGGCGTTACCCCAAAGTTCATCCTTACTGTTCCACCAGGTTCTAGGCGAACTAGACGCGACTGACTATTTCTTTCTATGAAATACAGGTTGGGCGCCAAAGTGTAGCCCGGTAAGCTGCTCAAATCCAAAGTCCCAGTTCGATTACCCGCAATTACGTTGGCAACTGAAAATAGTCCATTGGCATCGGTAGTAACGCGATTGCCATCATCCAAAAAGATTACCGCATTCGGTACCCCTGGTTCTCCTGGTTGTTGCTCGCCGTCAAAGTTTTTATCGACGAACACGCGACCGATTAGCGTACCACAATCTGAGACAATTCCCGGACGAATTTGCACCCTGTGACTTGCCACATTACTCCTGATATTTCGCCCTCTGCTAGTGCCAATTACTTCCGCTACGTTACGACCATTACCTCTAATCGCATCTGGCGTCAATGTCACGGCATAAACAATATTAAGAATTTGTCTCGGCCCTAAGTTTATCGGAACGCGAAATGTAATCCTGCGATTGGAAATATCAGGGTTAGGTAGCTCTACACGAGTAGATTGGTTCCCATCTGTCAAGGCTGCTTGTATTGATTTAGCCTGGAAGTTCAATCCTAAAGGTAACGTGTCTTGAACTTCTAAATCTCTGACGTTAGCTTGCCCCGTATTTCTCACCTGTAGGCGGTAAACCACAGTATCTCCTGGTTCTGCGGCAGCTTTATCTGCCGTTTTTATCACCTCTATTGTGGCTGCAACAACAACTGCATTCACCGAAGTTTGGTTCGATTGAACGTTCTGCACCGCTCCTTGATCACCATCTTGGAAGTTGGCAGTGCCGGTGTTAGTAATTGTAACGGTTTGAGCGGTGGCGTTTGACCAAACTTGGCCCGATACTAACCAAGGGATTGCGAGGGCTACTAAAAGCAATCCTCCTTGCCCAAGTCGCTGTTTCACAAGTTTCATTACAACGAGCTACACAGATTTTCATACTCCCATTGGGAATTCTTTTTACTATCTGCGTTTTAAATTTTACGAACACTTCCCAGCTTTAGTCAATAGCCACATAGCATTTTTTTTATTTTTCCTTGTAGTTTAAACTTAACATCCGTCAGGACTTACGCAAAGAAATCCGGTTTCTCAGATCGTCGTGGGTAAGTCCCGCTCCGTTATCGCCAATTTCTACAATAAAGATTGAATGTGATAAAAATGTGAAAATTTGACTCATTATCAGTTTTTTCCCCTCCAGCTTTGCTGAATGGAAACACAAGTCTGTCACGCAACTCCAACTTAGAAGTTACCAGACTTAGAAATATTTTTTCCAGAGCAAATCTCAACCCTGGCAATCTGTCATTGGTTATAAAAAAACTCCCAAGATTGCCTATTGGCTATAATAACCGAGCAAAAATCGGCGATAAAATGCAGGTAAACGCTAAAACTATATCTCCTTTACAGCCATTTGAGCAAGTTCTAAAACATCTGTACAATCAAGATGTAAAGAATTGTAAACAAGTATGACAGACAAAGTAGTTGTTGTTATCGGCGCTACAGGTGGGATTGGTGCGGCCTTGACGCGCAAACTAGCAACATCGGGAGCCAAGTTAGTGCTGGTAGGGAGAAATAGCGATCGCTTAGAAACCCTAGCCTCCCAGCTGTCAATCGCTCGAGGAACAAAAATACTGAAGGTGTCTGTTGATATCACCGACCGGCAACAGGTGGAAGACCTGATGAAAAAAACTGTTGCCCACTTCGGTCAAATAGACGCTTTGGTTAATGCTGCTGGTGCTGGGGTCTTAAAGCAGTACAACAAAATCGAACCAGCCGAGTTAGACGCGATGCTGAAATTGAATTTAAAGGGAAGCTTCTATACTTGTCAAGCAGTAGCCGAGGTGATGAAAGAGCGAAAAAGCGGTCATATCTGCAACGTGGTGGGAATTTTGGGCAAACACTCAATGGCAATGGGGGCAGCTTACTGCGCCTCGAAATTTGGTGTAGTGGGGTTTAGCAAGTGCATGGCGGAGGAGTTGAAGCGTTTTGGCATCAAGTTCACCCTGTTTTACTTTGGCGGCGTCGATACGCCGTTTTGGGACAATATCAGCTTGAAGGTAGATCGGGCCAAAATGCTCAAAAGTGAAACAGCGGCGCAGGCGATTGCTTTCGCGCTCAATTCCCCCCCAGAAGCCGTACCGATGGAAATTAACATCCAACCAGAAAGCCACCTGTTTTTTTGAGGCGCTAGTAGAAACCGGGTTTCTGCTTTTTCATAGAAACCCGGTTTCTTTGGGTAAGGGGCGCTAGGGATGACCCTTTAGCGAATCCTAGTCATCAAAAACTCTTTTTTCTGGCCCTAGTCCCTGTTAAGGGATTCTAGCTGAGGGTTGAGGCACAAAAAACCGCAAGCAAAAATGTCAAAATTTAGCGGCGGATAAGCTAAAAACTAAATTTTCCGAGTCGTTATGAAAATTGCTCGCGTTCACTTCTACGTGAAAGATGCAACGGTGTGGCGTGACTGGTTTGTTCGCAGGCTGGGCTTTCAAGCCGTAGCAAAGCGTGAGTGCAGCAGCACGCGCACGGAAGTAGTCACATCCGGTTCGATCGTTTTTCAGCTATCCTCACCCCTGTTACCTGCTAGCCCAGTTGCCGTTTTTCTGCAAAAGCACCCAGAGGGTGTGGCAGACTTGGCTTTTTACGTCGAGGATATCGCAGCCGTCTTGACTAGAGCAGTCAGTCAAGGTGCCCAGATATTACAACCGCTTCAGGAACAACCACAGGGGCAAGGCAGCCTGAAATGGGCAACAATTTCCGCTTGGGGGTGTTTGAGCCATACCTTAATCGAGGCCCAGGAGCAGGGGGACCCAGGGGTCGAGGGGACTAGGGGAGAAATTCTTCCTGCTCACCTGCTCACCTGCTCACCTGCCCAGTCCCCTGTCTACTTTACCAACATCGACCATGTGGTGTTAAATGTGGCAGCTGGCGATCTAGAGCGTGCTATTGCTTGGTACGAGAATGTCTTGGGTTTTCAGCCGCAACAGGATTTTAAAATTCAAACCGAGCGGTCGGCTTTACGCAGTCGGGTGATGTTTCATCCGATATCTCGCGTACAATTACCGATCAACGAACCCGTGGGGGCGAATTCTCAAATTCAAGAGTTTTTGGATATCAATCGCGGCGCTGGTGTCCAGCATATTGCTTTGCAGGCGATCGATCTTGTGCAAGCGATCGCCAGCCTGCGTCGTCGGGGCGTCGCGTTTCTTGAGGTTCCCCCTGATTACTATACCCAGTTGCAAAAGCGACACCGACTTCCCCTCACCCCGTCTCAATTGCAGCAAATTGCCCAGCAGCAAATCTTGGTAGATTGGCAGGAAGATGGTGCTACTGCCAACGGGGAAACCCCGCCCTTACTGCTACAAACCTTCACAAAGCCAATTTTTTCCCAACCAACTTTCTTTTTTGAGCTGATCGAGCGGCGAGTTGGTAGCGTCAGGGGCGAAACAAAACTTGCCCAAGGATTTGGGGAAGGCAATTTTCGCGCCTTGTTTGAAGCGATTGAACGCGAGCAGATGCAGCGAGGATCTCTCCGTAGTACTTGACGCGGTCATAGATGGTGAATCATGGCTAATGGCTAATGGCTAATGGCTCATTGCCTGTAGGAGTCGGAAGAGGAAAGCCTCTATGACCAATTACCGATTACCAATTACCCATTACCCATTAGCTGCGATAATCTGTAAAGGACAATTAATTTTTATTGCCCGATGTTAAGAGTGATTACTGACTTCGATGGGCCGATCGTGGACGTTTCGGAACGGTACTACCGGGTTTACCAGTTTTGCCTGGAAAAAACTAGCCGTCAGGAGCGGTCAGTACGCCAGCTATCGAAGGATGAATTTTGGCAGTTGAAGCGCGCGCGGGTGCCAGAACGGGAAATAGGCATGATTTCAGGGCTTGACCCAGCGGCAGCCCAAGAATTTGCCACCATGAGGCGGCAAACCGTGCATACGCTGCCTTATTTTCACTATGAGGCGTTGATACCCGGAGCCGTTGACGCCCTGGAAAAAGTGCAGCGAGCTGGGGTAGATTTGGTGGTGATGACGATGCGGCGAGAGATAGAGCTGGATTATGCCTTGGAACGTTTCGAATTAGGCCGATTTTTTCCGCCAAATCGACGCTATAGACTGAGTAACGACTATGTTAAAACCCAGGATATCGATGAAAAGCCGCTGTTGATGCAACAAGCGCTCAAAGAACTCCCAATAGCAGAAGATACGTGGATGGTGGGGGACACGGAAGCCGATATAGTTGCTGCCAAAACCAACGGGGTGCGTGCGATCGCAGTTTTATCGGGAATTCGCGATCGCGTGGAGTTAGAAGCCTACTTACCCGACTGGATCGTCAACGATCTGAGCGCAGCGGTAGATTTAATTTTATCTCAATGCCCACAAAAAATTTCAGCTTAAAAGGTATTCATCTCACACCTACCCGAAGCGAGGTGTGAGATGAATACCGCGTGAATTGCCGTGGGGCTAACAGCGGTGTCTGAACTATGTTTAACGCGAGAAGACCAGCACTGCAATTCAGGACTAAAGCCCCTGTCACACGGGTACACATAATCATTCATTCAGCTAGAGTTATGACCAAGGTAGGGCGTTTGAGTTGGTGAATTAAGCAGATCTAACACATGGTCAAGTTTACTCTTCCCATCAGCTTCCAGATCGTAGAGACGGTAATCAATTACCCAGAATTGGCCTGTTTCAGGATTAACATACAGGCAATTAACGCGCACCAATGGCTTTTATGACTCGGTGTTCATTCCCACTATATTGTTTTCGCGCTAATTCAATTTCTTGGCTATATCTTTTTTTATCTAAAATTGTGTCATCAAAAATTATATAACCTTGCTAGTGATGTTGAATTAACGACTTAACGTTTTCCCACAACAGGTGGCGGCTGAGTTTTTCTCGGAGCAAATAACGATTAATTTGGTCGTGACTAATTGTTTCAACTGTGGACTTAACTTTAAATTTGGAGACTTAATAGAGATTGACCATATCAATCCAAAGTCCAGAGGAGGAATGAATAATTATGAGAATATCCCAGCTCTCCATCGACATTGCCACGACGAAAAGACTGCCAATGATGGTAGTAATGGTATTCCAGACAAAGAACCGAGTCATTCAGGAGCCGGATGATGGAAATCTATCAAGTCCGGTTCTGTAAGAGAGGGTGGAGAAGTGATTCTCCACTCGACTCTAACCCCACTATCAAACGCCGTAAAGGTGGCATGGGGATAGTTGGTTCTATCACCGATGATACCTGTAAGGAAGTTCTACGCATTCTAAGGCGCTTTGCGCCACGGGAAGCGAGGAAGCCCCAGAAGCCTACACCTACCCGCTAGGGAGGTGCAAGAGCGTCACCGGAGAAAGCTAGAAACCAACCATAGCAAGATCAAAGTTACGAGGGTGATAAATTGCTCATCGGTTAAGGGGATGCTGGCAATTGGAGTCGAGAGCAAGCTGTAAAACAGTCCCCCCAACAGCAAACCCACCAGCAAGCCGAATAGAGTCAGCAGTATGGCTCGACCAAACAGATTTTCCTTGCGATTGAGAAAATAAAGGCTCAACCCGATGCCCAAAGCCAAGGTTAGTTGCAGAATTGAACTATTACCACGGGGCAAAAAAATGCTCAAAGCTCCCAAACTCCCGAATAAACCAGCAGGCAAAAGAACGTCTTTTGGACTGGGAGTATCAATCAGCCGTTGCAGCCAAGCCGGAGATTGCTGAACCGGGGTGGGTGGAGTACTCAGAGGAGCAGTTGTCAAGCGTTCGGGAAAGCGAACGCCTTCGGGAACCTTGATTTTGCCTTCCTGGCGCATCCGCAGCCGCTCCATCAAAATGGCATCGTAGGCTGTTTCTAGCATTTCTTGTCGCTGGCGATCGCCTAAGGACTCAGCGAGCAAGCGATCGCGAGCCGCTTTAATTTCATCAAACGAAGCATCTTCGGTCAACCCAAGTTGTTCGTAAGGATTTTGAACGCTCATCGAAAACCTCCAACAGATCCCATACTAGCCGCAACAAGCCCACTTCTGACCCCACAAGGGTCAAGATTAGCGCCATTGTAAACCACCCACACCCAAGAGACATTAAAGTGTGGGCTTTTAGTAGCCCTGAACTATTTGTGTGGATGCCCACAAATAACCCGAACCGAGGGGGCTGTTTACACCAGCCCCCAAAACTGGAATTATCTTAGCTGAATTCGGAAAGTGCGTGACGCATCAGGTGGGGCGTAGGCTGGTGCGATCGCCCTGGGAGATACCCAGACACAAGCCTGAGGAGCGGAAAACACTTTTATAGAATAGAGACTTTAATCGTCAGGTGGGGCATACTAATGCAGAGTGCATGGGAAGTTTTGTTAAAGCAATCGGAAAAATTGCCTCAATATTGACAAAGCGTTAAATGTAGAAGTTTCTCGATTACAGGTTGTTAGCATGACCGAGTTCTCGACTGATAATCATCTAAAATGCAGGATACACAATAGAAAGGAGAATCTATCGTCAGCCAAGTCGATCGGTTACTCCCAACCCCATATTCAACCCACCCGTTCGTCTGTTAATCCTCATGTGTTAGGGGAAATGGTAACTATGGATCGCGCCAAGATACTTGTTGTTGATGATGACCCAGCGGTTCGGAACCTGATTTATCGTTTCTTGACTAAGCAAAATTACCAAATGGAGTCTGCTGCTGACGGTAAGACCGCCATAACGGTATTTGAGCAATTTAACCCGGATCTGGTGATTTTGGATGTAAATTTGCCCGATGCCAATGGCTATAGCCTTTGTCAAGAAATGCAGGGTCGTACTGGTGTGTTTGTCTTAATGCTGACAAGCCGCACCGATGAAGCCGATAAAATTACAGGGTTTGAAAAAGGTGCCGATGACTACCTGACCAAACCGTTTAGTCTGGGCGAGTTAGGCGTCCGGGTGGGAGCCATTTTAAAGCGCCAGCGGGCTGTGACTCAGGCTGTACAGCAACGTCTGATGTTCGACCAATTAATCATCGATCCGGTGCGCCGGGAGGTGATGCTGAACAACCAGAGCGTATCTTTAACCGCCCTGGAGTTCGACCTGCTGCATTTTTTGGCTTCCCATCCGGGTAGAGTTTGGCGTCGTTCGGAGCTGATTCAAGCTGTGTGGGATTACGAATACGTCGGAGATCAGCGCGTCGTTGACGTTCATATCGGTCAAATTCGCAAGAAGATCGAAACTGATGCGGATCAGCCAGCATTGATTCAGACAGTCAGGGGCGTTGGCTACAAGTTTGAGCTTCCCGGTGCTAAACCAGACAACGGTAAGTAGTCATTTCTGGTAACCCTTTCCACCACCCTTCAACCCGCCTTGAAACTAACCCCATTCCCCAAGCTGAGTCTTGGGAATTTTGGGGTGGGTTGGTTTTTGCGGTGCTTTTGTTTTGCAGCGCATCTACCGCGATGCAATTAAGGTATCTAACTCTTTGGTCAAGCGGTCATGGGTCATGGGTCATGGTAATCTCCTCCCCGACAATTACCCATTACCCATTACCCATTACCCATCAAGCCGAATGTCTGAATAGGGTTTCCAGGTATACCTGAGCCGCCCGACGATAGCTGAGGGACGCTTCTTTTGTGTTGCCTTCTCCATTCTGAAGCAAAAACAGGGACAGAGCCGCCGTAAACACCCGGTCAAGATCCCAGTCGGGATGGGTTTCCAGGTAGAGCGTGAGCGATTCGTGTAGGGCTTCTGGAATTTCTGCCAATATACTGACTGTCGCGTTCATACAATTCCTCTGTGAGTCATGGGTCATCGGTCATCGGTCGTGGGTCATCAGTAACAAACTAATTAACCCAAGTTGCTAGTTATCAGCTTTGGCGGTGGTCATTGGTAATAGGTAATAGGTAATTCGATTGATTGGTGGTGGAATCGGGACCATTACCAATTACCCTCGTGACCACGGCAGAGCCTAGTAACGCCATTACCAACATCCTTGGATGTAACTAGCAACTTGAGTTAATTACTGTCCGGGATGTGACCATTTGCGCGATCGCCACCAGGCTGCTATTGACATATTTCTCTCTATATGCTTTTCCACTGACTGATGACTCCCACTTGTAGGTGGGTCGCATCATTGTCTGCTAAGAGGGGGTGGGGTTGTCAATGATGCGAAATGTTACAACTGCTTTCTGAAACGAAAAACACTAACGACAGAATCAGCTTTTGGGCTTGACATTTGTTACATAACTTAAAAATAAGGGGGGGATTTGGCGGCTATTGGGTGCGATCGGGAAACAATCCCCAAGCAAACAGGAAGACAAGGGTCATGGGTCAATCTTTGTGGAAAACCGCAACCAAGCTGTGGAAAAAGTTGAACGGTGCTGTGGAAACGCTGTGAAATCTATGGGGAAATTTTGGGCGAAAGATAAGAATTGCAAAAATTTGGACTTCTTGGGCTTCTGAGGCAGGTGTGTAGTTGGGAAAGCGAGAAATTTGAGTAAAAATTAGTCTTTTAACGGTAAAACAAGGTTAAATGGGCTTCAAACGCTCACCTGTTCACTTGCACACCTGCTCAATTGCTTACACGCTCCCTTGCTCCAAAACTGTATAAACCTGGCGCTGCTCGAACAGGTCAACCAGGTGGGGGTTGAGTTTATTTTTACTAGCAGCGGTTTTGAGGATCTTAACCGCGCTCTCTGCTGATACCTTGTCCTTGTACGGGCGATCGCCAGCGGTCAGCGCGTCGTAGATGTCGGCGAGCGCTAAAATTTGGCTCGCAATGGGAATTTGTTCTTGTTTCAATCGTTGCGGGTAGCCAGTTCCATCCAACTTTTCGTGGTGGGACAATACGATGCTGGGGATATTTTTCAGATCGTTCGTCCAGGGAATCTGCTTCAGGAAATGGTAGCTGTAAGTAACGTGAGCTTCAATTGCTAACCGCTCTTCGGGTGTCAAATTTCCTCTGGGAACCATCAGCTGCGCCATTTCTTGAGTAGTCACTAAGTACTTTAATTTACCGTCTATATCTCTGTATTGATACTGGGACAGTTCTGTCCATAAAGCTAGTTCCTCGTCAGACAAAGCCTGAAATTCTCTCGTTATTGAGCTTTCTGGTTCGTTAATTTTCAGCAGCAGTTCCCATAACCGATCGAGGTTTTCCATCGCTTCTAGAAGATATGTATCAAATTCTACTAACTCTTTCCTGGTAGGAGCAAAAGAACGCTGCTGTTGAGATAAGTTTTGCAAATACTGGAACTTAGCTTGGGCGGTGTCCAATTCCAGGGTGCGCCCCGCGACGGCAAAGCGCTGACGAACGATCTCCAGTTGTTCGGGGGAGAGTTTTTTCAACCTGTGCAAAAGCGCTTCGGGGACGCCGACTTCGCCGAAGTCGTGCAGCAGGGCGGCGTAGCGGATTTCTTGCAGCTGGCGGGCGCTAAAATAAACCGACTCTAATGGCCCCGAAGTGACTGAATTGACCTCAATACTTAAACCAACGCTCAAGGCGGCGACTCGCTCGGAATGACCGTAGGTGGTCGGATCTCGCTTTTCAATCAGCTGGATAGAAGCTGTGACAAAACCCTCGAACAAGTTTTCAATACTTTCTTGCAGGTGGTTGCGCTCGATGGAAATTGCTGCCATTGAAGCCAGAGAGCGAACTATTCGCGCTTCCCAATCTGAATAAGACTGGGTGACATGCTTGACGTTTTCAGGGTTGACAACGGTATCAGGTTTAACTTTACGATTGATCAGTTGCAGTACGCCAATTACTTCGCCCTGTTGGTTTTGCATCGGTAGCACCAAAACCGAGCGAGTTTTATAGGAAAAATCGCGGTCAAAGTTGGTGTCTAGCTGATAGGGAACTTCTGGTGGCAAATTGTAGGCATCTGGCAAGTTTAAACTTTCACCCGTTAGCGCCACGTACCCGGATAGACTATTGTGAGTGATGGGCATGGCGAATTCCCGAAACGTGACCTGGGGAATCGAATCGTTTTGGGCTGCTTTAAACAGTAATTTGGCAATGCCATCGTTGCGGTCAATTAAATAAAGGCTGCCAGCGTCGCTACAAGTAATTTCTCGACTCTTCGATAAAATTAATTCGAGTAATTTTTCCAAAGAATGACTGTTAGAAAGGGCGGTGCCGATTGCCAACAGCTGTTCTACGAGTTCCACCTGTTCGGTAGATGCCAAAAGCAGTTCCTGATTCTGAGCGAGCGCAAGCTGGGTATTGGGAACCATAGTGAATTTTTCATCGAAAAAACGCGATTATTAGCTCTGTCTTTTTGGTTATTTGACCCTCGGACATTTTGAGTTTAGCGAATCAAGCCAGAATCCCCACAGCGTGCTTTTGCGGTGTGGGTATTGATTCGGGATACTTTAGTCTCGCGTACCTACTGCTTGGCATCTGTTGGCTTTGCGGGTGGGTTAAATAACACTTGAATTCCTAGGGCGGCTAGACCGATGGCGATCAGGCCAAAGATGCCGGTGGCCAGGGCGCTGACGCCGACGACTAGGGTGCGAACCGCGACGGTGATGTTAACTACTGTAAAGTTGTCGGATTGAATTGGTTTGCTGGCAAAGTTAGAGGCGATGGATGAGGTGAGGAAGTATAGCGCGATTGCCAGTCCTGCCGCTACTACTGCACCGCTCAAACAGCGCAGCGGTCCCGGTAGCGCCTTTCCAGAGGGATTTGGCTGAGTTTCGGGTTCTTTCTTAGGTGTTGGTTCTGTCATAAATTGCGATTGTTTTTGGCAATTGTTAGCAAAAAGAAATCAACTAATAAGTTGCTAATTGCTAATTGCTAATTGCTAATATAGCATTGTTCCCGAGCGAGCCATTAGCCAGCCATTAGCAACTTGAGTTATTCAACAATTTCGGTTGGAAAGGTTGGTTAATTTTGACTAAAAATGGCGATAGTTTGATTAGACTACTTTAATTCCAGTTGGGTTGAACTGAGCTAAAAAGAAATCTAGACTAGGGTCGAGAATCTCTGTTGCTACTTGTTGCTGAACGAGTTCTGCTTGGGTGCGAGATTCTGTTAGCGCGAACACGGTCGGGCCAGATCCTGACATCATCGTACCTAAAACACCAGCTTTCTCAAAAGCTTCGCGCAATTGCTGCACTTGGGGATATTTTGGCAAGACGACTTTCTCTAAGTCGTTGTGGAGGGATTGACCAATTTTAGCTGCATCTTTGTGGGCGATGGCGTTCACCAACCCTCCCGAATGTACCCTTGCCGACCTTTCTTTCAGGCTTTGGGGGTCTGATACGTAGGAACTGCTATACTGCTGTCGGTATGTCTGATAAGCCCAAGCGGTGGAAACCCCTAAACTGCGGTGTTTGGCTAATACGACGTGCAGGTTATCCAAGTCGGGTAGGGGGGATAGTCTTTCGCCTCTCCCGGTAGCGATCGCAGTGCCGCCCCCGATGCAAAATGGAATATCGGAACCCAACATTGCGGCGATTTCCTGCAATTCCGATTGAGTTAATCCTAATTGCCACATTAGATCTAACCCTACTAAAACCGCGGCGGCATTGGTCGATCCGCCTGCTAACCCGGCGGCGACGGGTATGCGCTTTTCGATTTCGATATCGACGCCGCCAAATTTGGCAAAGGCGTTGGGAAATTGGTTTATCATTAACTGCGCCGCCCGATAGGCCAAGTTTGTTTGATCTAAAGGGACTTGGGGATGGTCGCAGTGGAGGCGGATGTTGTCCGTGCCGTTGGCGTGTAAGTCGATGGTATCGGCGAGGTCGATGCTTTGCAGGATCATTGCCAGTTCGTGATAGCTGTCCGGGCGATCGCCTAAAATTTCCAGATATAGGTTAATTTTGGCTGGGGCGAGTAGGGAGTAGGAACGCATTCGATTTGAGATTTTAGATTTGAGATTTCAGATTGGGGGTAAGCTGTGACTCAATACGACCCACTCCGAGACGCCCAGGTCTTCGGCGCGGGCTTGCGGGTTAATATTTAATTGTTCCAGCAACTGGGTTAAGCGATCGCTCTCTACCACCGATTTCAAATTATTTCGTAACATTTTCCGCTTGGCGGCAAATCCCAGTTTAACCAAAGTCTCTAACCGTTTCGGATCGGCGGCGGGGGGTGCTGTTAATCTGGGGCGCAAACGCACTACGGCAGAATCGACTTTGGGCGGCGGGTAAAACGCTTGGGCTGGTACGTTACAGATTAACTCGCATTCGGCTAAGTATTGTACCCGGACTGATAAAGCTCCAAATGCTTTTGTCCCCGATTTGGCATATAATCTTTCCGCTACTTCTTTTTGCACTAGCAGCACGATTGACTCATAGCGTTCATCTGCGGGGGCAGAAATTGTACCTAGAAGTTTCTCTAAAATGGGGCCGGTGATGTTATATGGTATATTGGCAACAACTTTATTAGGTTTTTGAAACGCCGGGAAAGGTTCTAGTAAGGCGTTTAAATCGAGTTCGAGGAAATCGCCTTGCAACAGCCGAAAATTTGCGGTTTTTCCCAATTGTTTGGCTAATTTATCGCATAAATCCCGGTCAATTTCTACGGCGACAACGGACTCAGCAATAGCCAAGAGTCTTTTTGTCAAGATACCCGTACCAGGACCTATTTCCAGAAGGCGATCGCTTCCGGATAATTCGGCTGCCCCTACAATCTGGTTCAAGGCTTTTTCGCTTCTCAGCCAGTGCTGAGCAAATTGTTTTCGCGGTCGATGATTCATTAAAAAATGTTAAATTTGTTAATCGAGCAATAATTTGTAGTATAGATTACATCTGAACGCAAAAGTCTATGAATATATTAGTCTATTTGCTTCCGAGTTTATTGTTTGTTTTTTTCCAGAGTGTTGAATTAGGAGTGAGGGGAACATGGCGAAACGATATAGTCGGCGTAAATTTATTTTGTATGGTTCCGCTGCATTAGGTACGAGTATTTTTCTGAAAGCGTGCAACGGCAGTGCGCCAAATAATCCACAAACGACTGCTACGACGGCAGCAACGCCAGCAGCGTCTCCCACGGCATCGCCGGTCGCAGCAGCGAGTGGAGATACGATTAAGGTGGGGATCCTGCACTCGCTGAGTGGGACGATGGCAATTAGCGAAAAAAGCGTTGTAGATGCCGAACAATTAGCGATTGCAGAAATCAATGCCGCAGGCGGGGTTTTAGGTAAGAAAATAGAGCCAATTATAGAAGATGGTGCTTCCGATTGGCCCACGTTTGCCGAAAAAGCCAGAAAGCTGATCGACCAAGATAAAGTAGTAACAATCTTTGGCTGTTGGACTTCTGCCAGTCGCAAGGCGGTGCTGCCAGTTTTTGAAGAAAAGAAACACATGCTTTGGTATCCCGTCCAGTACGAAGGGCAGGAGTGTTCCCAAAATATTTTCTACACGGGTGCAGCCCCAAATCAACAAATCGAACCATCGGTAGATTGGCTGTTGCAAAATAAAGGGAAAGAATTCTTCCTAATTGGCTCGAATTACGTTTTTCCGCGCACAGCTAATACGATTATAAAAGCTCAGTTGGAAGCCAAAGGCGGCAAAACGGTCGGTGAGGATTATTTGGAATTGGGGAATACGGAAGTCACACCGATTATTACCAAGATTAAGCAAGCTTTGCCCAAGGGTGGCGTAATTTACAATACCCTGAACGGGGATAGTAACGTCGCCTTTTTCAAACAGATGCAAGGCGCTGGATTGGGACCAGATAAATATCCGACAATGTCTGTAAGTATTGCGGAAGAAGAAGTCAAAGCAATTGGTCCAGAATATCTCAAAGGCCATTATGCTGCCTGGAATTACTTTATGACCGTCGATTCGGCAGCTAATAAGAAATTTGTGGATGCTTTCAGGGCAAAATATGGCGCAGATCGGGTAACAAATGACCCAATGGAAGCAGCTTACATTGCGGTTTACTTGTGGAAGCAGGCAGTGGAAAAAGCGAAAACAACCGATTTGGAAGCAGTGAGAAAGGCGGCGTTAGGCCAAACTTTGGAAGCGCCAGGAGGAAAGGTAACGATGGAAAATAACCACCATATCGCTAAGGTGGTGCGAATTGGCGAAGTCAAAGAAGACGGTCAATTCAATATTGTTTTCGCCACGCCTAAAGCAGTTTCACCAATTCCTTGGAATCAATTTGTAGCAGAAACAAAGGGGCTTTCTTGCGATTGGTCAGATCCGGCTAAGGGAGGGAAGTTTAAGATTTAAGATTTAAGATTTAAGATTGCAGATTGAAAAAATATAAAATCTGCAATCTGCAATCTGCAAGTGAAGCGGGGAAGGGTAATGGCAGTATTGTTGGATGTTTTATTTAATGGGCTTAGTATCGGCGCGGTTTTGCTGATTGCGGCGCTGGGATTGGCGATTGTGTTTGGGTTAATGGGCGTGATTAACTTAGCCCACGGCGAGTTGATGATGCTGGGCGCTTATACTACTTTTGTTGTCCAAAATATATTTAAAGCTTTGGGCGGCACTATGTTTGAAAGTTATATCTTTTTTGCTTTGCCTTTGGCTTTCATAGTGGCGGCGGCGGCGGGATTAATATTAGAAAGGGGTGCGATTCGCTTTCTTTATGGACGTCCGTTAGAAACTTTATTGGCAACTTGGGGCGTTAGTCTGATTTTGCAGCAGTTTGTCCGCAGCGTGAACTGGGTGCTGATAATTGGCATAGTTTTGTTTTGTTTGTTATTTTTTGGGGCGATGTGGATTTTGCGTCGCCGTCCGGATTTCGATCGAATTCGCAATTGGGTGGTGACGGTAATGTTACCGCTGTCTTTGGGGGTGGCGATCTCATTCTGTTCGTTTTTAGCTCAAACTTATAAACTAGCGGTGACTAAACCTTGGTTTGGCGCTCAAAATGTCGATGTCACTGCACCTAAATGGTTGCGAGGAGGGTTGCCCCTCGGTACGATACAATTGCCCTATGCGCGATTGTTTATTATTGGTTTGACGATTATTTGTATTGTCGGGATATATCTATTTTTACAGCGATCTGCTTGGGGATTGCGAATTCGCGCGGTGACTCAAAATCGCAGTATGAGTTCTTGTTTGGGGATTCCAACTGCTAAAGTAGATGCGATGACGTTTGCTTTAGGATCGGGATTAGCTGGTGTGGCGGGATGCGCGATTAGTTTACTCGGTTCTGTAGGGCCAAATACGGGTCAAAATTATGTGGTAGATACGTTTATGGTGGTGGTGGTTGGCGGGGTGGGCAAGTTAGTCGGTACAATTGTGGCGGCGATCGCTATCGGTACTGCTAATTATCTCATCGGTTCGGGTACTCTGGCGCTATTGCTAACACCGATAAAACCCCTGGCGGATTTCTTTACCATTTTTGCTACAACGAGTATGGCAAAGGTGATGGTGTTTGCTTTAATTATTGCGTTTTTGCAAGTCCGTCCCGCTGGTATGTTTCCCCAAAAAGGACGTACTGTTGATGCTTAAATGAAGCAATTATATTTGGTGCAACAGATTTTTTAAAATGAACCACAGAGGACGCAGAGAACGCAGAGGAAAGAAGTAGAAAGAGATCTCCACGTATCATTTAAGATAATAGTAGGAAGGGGTATGGGAAGAAAAGTAATTTTTTCAGATAAATTTGGAGTTAATTAGGAGGTAAAAAAATGGAAAAAGGGGAGAAAGGTAGAGCGATAAAAAGGGGGAATGAAGGAGAGGAAAATCGGGTGGAAGGGAAAGTCTACCAATATCCCCAACGTCACCAGAAAGGTAGGCAAAATTGGAGTAAGCACGAACTATATGATGCTAATACTGTATCAGGTTGGAGCAGGCTGACGCAAAAGCAGCGATCGCTACTCATCGAAGCAGGGATTGTGGGGGCGATCGCTTTGGTATTAATTTTAGTGATGCCCGCGATTCTTTCAGAGTTTCGTCTCAATTTGTTGGGTCGATTTTTAGCATTGGCAATCGTCGCTTTGGGGATAGATTTAATTTGGGGTTATACTGGACTCCTGAGTTTGGGGCACGGGATCTTTTTTGCCTTGGGGGGTTATGCGATCGCTATGCATCTGCAATTAGCACACCTCGCACCAGGTATATTACCGGAATTCATGAATTTATATGGTGTCACGGAATTACCCTGGTTTTGGATGCCTTTTTATTCTTTGCCGTTAGCGACTGTTGCTGTGTTTATTATACCAGGTTTAATGGCAGGAATTTTGGGTTATTTGGTATTCCGAAATCGGATTCGGGGGGTTTACTTTTCTATTTTAACCCAGGCGGCGACGATTGTTTTTTTCAATTTCTTTAACGGGCAGCAAAAGTTATTCAACGGCACGAACGGGTTAACGAATTACAAAAGTTTTCTAGGGTTAGAGGTAAAAGCAACCCAAACCCAGTTTCTGTTTTATGCTTTGACGGTATTATTGTTAGGAGGAGGCTACGCCCTCTGTCGGTGGCTGACCAGCGGACGCTTTGGCAGGCTACTAATAGCAATTAGAGATGATGAAAGTCGGGTGAGGTTTTCCGGTTACGATCCAACGGGATTTAAAGTTCTGGTTTTTGCCATTTCTGCCGCCCTCGCTGGTATTGCTGGCGCCATGTTTACGCTGCAAACGGGTATTATTTCACCCAAAGCAATGGATATTGCTTTTTCAATTGAAATGGTAATTTGGGTAGCGGTGGGAGGTCGTGCTAGTTTAGTAGGTGCGGTTTTAGGAGCCGTGGTGGTAAACTTTGGGAAGAGTATTCTCAGCGAACAATTTCCCGAAGTTTGGCTATTTTTCCAAGGGGCGCTGTTTTTATTGGTTGTAACAGTGCTTCCTGGCGGTATCGTGGGATGGTGGAAAGAACAAGGGATGGAAAGAATGCGAAGTCTTCTAGGACGACCCAAACAACTATCAACCTATCCCAGTTTAGAAGAAAACCCCGAAGTGCAACAAGAACGAGAAGAATTGTAATCTTACCCAATTAGCAATTAGCAATTAGCAATTACCAATTACCAATTCCCAATTACCAATGAACGCCAAAATATTAGAAACTGAAAATGTCACGGTTAGCTTCGATGGATTTAAGGCGATAAACCAGCTAAATTTTAGTTTGGATGTCGGGGAGTTGCGGGTAGTTATTGGTCCCAACGGTGCGGGGAAAACAACTTTTTTAGATGTGATTACTGGGAAGGTACAACCAACGGAAGGACGAGTGTTATTTAAAGGGCGAAATACGAAAAAGCTTTCCGAACATCAAATCGCCCGGTTGGGAATTGGTCGCAAGTTTCAAACACCCCGGATTTACCTGAATCTATCATCCCGCGAAAATTTGGAACTGAGTTACAATCGCAACAAAAATGTTTTTAGCACTTTGTTGGGAAAAAGTTCTAGTAGCGATCGCAACCAAATAGCAGGTTTATTAGAAACCATTGGTTTAGCCGCTAAAGCTGATATTCAAGCTGCTTTGCTGTCTCACGGAGAAAAGCAACGCTTAGAAATTGGTATGTTAGTCGCCCAGTCTCCCGATTTATTATTAGTCGATGAACCAGTCGCCGGACTGACTGATGAAGAAACTTATAATGTGGGGGAATTGTTACTAGCTTTAGCAGAAAGTCATTCGATTTTAGTCATCGAACACGATATGGAATTCGTGCGTCAAATTGCCCGCAAAGTCACCGTATTGCACCAAGGATCGGTTTTGTGTGAAGGAACTATTGAAGAAGTACAAAACGATCCGCGGGTGATTGAAGTCTATTTAGGTTCTAGTACTGAAAATTGATCGAACGAGAAACAAGCTTGGGTGCGTTACAAATCTTGACGTGCCAGTAAGGTAAGTCCTGTTTATTTTTTTTAAGAAACCAGACAACTGGAAAATTGCCTGCCAAACTTGTAGATAACGCAAGTTGCTAGTTGCATCAAGCGGTAATGGCTAATGGCTAATGGGTAATGGCTAATGGGTAATGGGTAATGGGTAATGGCTAATGGCTAATGGCTAATGGGTAATGGCTAATGGCTAATGGCTAATGGGTAGTTGTCAAGAAGGCAAAAGCCTGTTAACCCAATTAGCAATTAGCAATTAGCAATTAGCAATTAGCAATTACCGCTGTCAGAAGTTATAACTAGCAACTTGAGTTAGATAGTTGCATCCTCCTCAAGGAGAACTGGCAGTGGAGTACGAAATTCGCTACAAACCAGCCTTTGCTGCTATTTTTGTCACCCTCAATCCTGGTGACAGCATTACAGCGGAAGCGGGTGCAATGACGAGTATGGATGCCAGTTTGTCGATGCGGACTGGATTTTCTGGTGGGATAATTTCCGGTTTACTGAAAAAATTCTTTGGGGGAGAATCCCTATTTGTTAATGTATTCAGCAATCAAACCCAGCAACCTTTAAAATTGGTTTTAACTCAATCTGCGATTGGAGATATTGCTTGTGTTGAATTGCGCCGTGGGGGAGAATTTTGCTTTCAACCCGGTGCTTATATTGCTCACACTTCTGGCGTCAAAATCGGCGTGGAATGGGCAGGATTTGCCAGTTGGATATCGGGTGAAGGACTATTTAAGCTCAAAGTAAGCGGGGAAGGAAAAGTATTTTTTGGTGCTTATGGAGGTTTGACCAAAAAACGCATCAATGGAGAATTTATCGTTGATTCTGGTCATTTAGTCGCCTACGAACCTCAAATTAAAATGAAAGTGGGGTTAGCGGGTGGATTAGTTGGATCTGTGACTTCTGGGGAAGGATTGGTGAATCGACTTTCCGGTGAAGGCACGATATATTTACAGTCGCGCAGTATTGATGGCTTAGTGAGATATTTACGTCCCAAAGTTCGTTAGCCATCAGCAACTCGGTTTTTGGCATGAGTTATTAATTGTTACGCAAATGTCACAATGGAAGTTGAAATATTACATCAACCTGATAGCGCGATCACTCGCGTTATTCTAGAAGCAGAAGAAGAATTAGTCGCAGAAGCTGGCAGCATGATTGCCATGAGTGGTTACATCAATGCCAGTACCACTTTACGCAGCGGCAAAGGTGGAGGAATTTTAGGCGGACTCAAGCGCCTGGTGGCGGGAGAGTCGCTATTTTTGAGCGTTTTTCGCTCTCCAATTGCGGGAGGAGAAATCTTTTTATCTCCTAAATTAATCGGTGATATTCTCCTCTATGAAATGACCGAAAATGGCTTAGTTGTCCAAGCTACTTCTTACCTCGCCAGCGAATCAAGTGTAGATATTAATGTGGGATTTCAAGGGATAAAATCTTTGTTTTCCGGCGAATCGATTTTTTGGTTAGAAATGAGCGGTTATGGTTCGCTTTTACTGACTTCCTTTGGCGGGATTTATGAAGTTCCAGTCAATGGCGAATACATCGTAGATACTGGTCATATTGTGGCGTTTGAAAAAAGCTTAACCTTTAGCATCAGCAAACCGGGTTATAGTTGGATTGGTGCTTTTTTAGGTGGTGAAGGTTTGGTTTGTCGGTTTAAAGGACAAGGTCGAGTATTTTGTCAAACCCATAACCCCGGTGCTTTTGGTTCTTTGGTCGGGTCTCAGTTACCGCCAAGATAATCTTCGTAGTGGCGCTTGGGCGCTACTACAAACCTAGACAAATATGGAGGTTAAAATGAGCGAAATTGCCTACGAAATCGACCATGCGCCTGCTTATGCATCCCTGCGTTTAAATTTAAAGGCAAATCAAACTGTATTAGTTGAATCGGGCGCCATGGCAGCTATGGACCCTTGGATAAAAATGAAATCAAAAGCCAAAGGGGGGTTGATGAAAGGTCTTGGCAGACTGGTCAGCGGCGAATCTTTTTTTGTGAGTGAATTTACCGCTGAAGGCAAACCGGGAGAATTATATATTTCTCCCGGCGTCCCTGGCGATATTCAGCATTATTATCTGAATGGCAATGCTTTGATGATTCAATCTTCGGGATTTGTAGCTGCCAGCACAACTGTAGAAATAGATACCAAATTTCAAGGTTTTAAAGGCTTTTTTAGCGGGGAGTCGTTATTTTTGTTGCGCGCGACGGGGGAAGGCGATATCTGGTTCAGTTCCTATGGGGGAATTGTAGAAATTCCTGTGACGGGCGATTATATAGTAGATACTGGCTATATTGTTGCCTTTGAAGATTCGTTAAATTACAAGGTTGAAATGTTGGGGGGCTTATCGTTTAAAGGTCTAAAAACTGGCATACTAGGCGGTGAAGGTTTGGTGTGTCGTTTCAGCGGTCAAGGACGTTTGTGGGTGCAGTCCCGCGAACTTTACAGTTTGATTAATTTCTTAAACCCTTTCCGTCCAGTTAAAAGCAGTAGCTAATAACATGTCGCGTCAATTAGAGGCAAGCGATCGCAATCCACCCCCCAGCAACCGTCAATTGCTGATTCTGTTAGGAATCTTTGTCGGTTCTATTCTGGTAATTATCTGGCTGATCGGTATCATCGCCAATAGTTTAGTTTGGCTGATTCCGCCCAGCGTAGAACAACAAATCGGTAAAATTGTGCTTCCCGCTTACGAAAAATTAGCGCCAGCAACCCCCGCCCAAAATACGCTAAATCAACTATTACAGCGTCTAGAAACTAACTTGCCCGAAACCCAAAAACAGCAAGATTATCGCGTACTCTACGTGCCAGAACAAACGGTAAATGCTTTGGCATTACCGGGCAATGCCATTGTAATTTATTCCGGTTTGGTGGCAAAGGCAGAGTCAGAAAATGAAATAATGATGGTATTGGGACACGAACTAGGACATTTTGCCCACCGAGATCATTTGCGGGGTTTGATGCAAAAATTGTTGTGGCAGATCGCGATCGCATATATTATAGGAGATTCGAGTTGGCTGCAATCTTCGGCTGCAACTGTTGTGAATGCAGTCAGTCAATCTCAATTTTCCCAATCTCAAGAACTACAAGCAGATGAATTTGGTTTAACTTTGTTGCAGGCAACTTACAATCACGTCGCTGGTGCAACCGACTTTTTTGCTAGATTAAGTCAATCACGAGGTGCAAATTATGCCTTCTTCTCTACCCATCCCGCACCGCTTCAGCGCGTCGCCCAATTGGAACGTTTAATTAAACAAAGAAATTACCCGGTTTTAGCGAAATCGCCCCTACCCCCGGCGCTGCGCTAACAACTCTAGTTGCTAGTTATAAAACCGATCCCCCCAAACCCCCCGATGCCTTGGGGGGCTTAAGAGAGTTGAAAAGACATTTTCTCCCCTTAATAAAAGGGGCTGGGAGAGAGGTAATACCAATATTCCATAACTAGCAACTTGCGCTAATAATGTATAAAGTTCCACCAAAACCAATCGTAATTAAAAGTAATGAGTAGCGCGATCGCTTCCCAACCCAACACCCCAACTGCACTAATGCTGCAAGTTTCTGACTTAAATGTCTACTACGGCGAAAGTCACATTCTCCGCGATGTAGATTTAAGCGTACCAGCAAGACAAATGGTTTGTCTCATCGGACGCAATGGCGTAGGTAAAACAACGTTGCTGAAGACGATTATGGGTTTAATTAAACCCCGCACGGGTACAATTAGTTTGACGGGTGAATCAATCACCGATAAATCCCCCGATCGACGCGCAAAAATGGGGATTGGTTATGTCCCCCAAGGACGGGAAATTATTCCCCGCTTGACGGTGAAAGAAAATCTGCTGCTAGGTTTGGAAGCTTTACCTACTGGCAGAAAAATGAATCAGGATATTCCAGAGGAAATTTTTGATCTGTTTCCCGTGTTGAAAACTATGCTTTCCCGCATGGGTGGCGACTTGAGTGGCGGACAACAACAACAACTGGCGATCGCTCGTGCTTTAATGGGACAACCCCGGTTACTCGTCCTCGATGAACCTACCGAAGGCATTCAACCCTCAATTATCCTGGAAATCGAAGCCGCCGTCCGCCGCATCGTTCAAGCTACAGGTATTTCTGTTCTCTTGGTAGAACAACACCTGCACTTTGTGCGACAAGCTGATCGCTACTATGCAATGCAAAAAGGCGGTATTGTCGCTTCTGGTCCCACCAGCGAACTCAGTCAGGATGTAATTCAAAGGTTTCTAGCCGTCTAATCCCAGGTAATTTGTCATGGGTAATTGGTAATTGGATTCATTGGCAGTAGGGGCGGGTTTTACCAATAACCTTAGTCAGCTTTGTCGCCAGCAAAAATTTCCTCGGTTGCCTTGCCCCTACTGTTTGTCAAGCTCCGGTAATGAAATTTTATCAAATTTAATAAAAATTAATTAAATATTTATTAATAAAATAATTAGGTGGCAAAATAATATTTGTGTTGCAGAAACAATCCAGCAAAGAGCAAGGTCAAAAATACCTGAAAAACCTGAGGTTTTTCAGATTTAATCGGGGGAATTGTATGCAAGAGTTAATGAATTATAAATAAAGTATAGAAAAATAAAATAAGATAAAGTTAAAATATTGTCAGGATAACTCGCCATGTTATGTGTAGTTATTTGAAGCGAGTGATGAAACCAATAGCCAGTGGCAGTTCAAAAGACTGAATCAAAACTATGGGGAAGGTGGCAAAGGTTGCAACCGAAAATTCTCATCTTTACTTTTGGAGCATCTTTGCTGCCAGTTTTGTTCCTGCTGGCAGCGGTTTGGCGCTTCATGCATCAACCGCTGACCGAGTTGGAAAGAACTCGACTTGACGATCAAGTGCAGGCGTTTCGGGGATACACTTCTGCTACCGAGAAGGGATTGCAAAATTTAGGCAAAAGCTATGCCATCTCGACAGGTCTATACAATGCAATCGCACAGGGAAATCGAGTTTGGATTAAGGATGAGGTAACCGACCAGCTGGTTTTCTCTACCGATGTGGATAACGTGCGGGTGGTCAACGTGCAAGGCGAAATCTTGGGAGAACGGGGAAAAGCTTTGCAACATACTGGGGTGCAACAGCGGATTAAGGCTTTAACCAAGGTGGGAAAAGCAACCCAGGAGTTGATAGTATTGGGCGATCGCCAACTGTTGGCGCTGCTAACAGAACCCATTTTCCGCAGCGATGGTAGCGGCAATTCACCGGGAAACATAATTATCGGTCAAACATTGGATGATGCTTGGTTGCAGAAGTTTTTAAGTTTTTCCCAACCGACTACCAGGTTGAAAATTATTTCCCTCTCCGGTTTGTCGGTGGTTTCCAGCAGCGACAAGACAAGCTTTGATACCTGGGAGAAAAATAATTTGATCCCGGTGGTGTTACCGGCAATTAAACAAGGTGAGTCAGTATACCGTATCGAACCGGAGTCTGGGTTAAATACAGTTTATGCGCCGCTTAATTCTGCTGGCAAGCTGGTAGCGCTGCTCAAAATTCAGATTGAGTCCGAGTATTTCCAGAAAGCAGCAGTAACCCTGGGTCGCACAATTTTGATTGGACTGGTTTTTGCCTTGGTACTATCGGTTGCGATCGCGCGCCTTTTAGCCAAACAAATTGGCGAACCGATTAACCAATTAGCCGAACGCAGCAAAACCCTCGCTGCTGGCGATCTAATCTCTCCCATTCCCGGCATTAATGCAGGGGGAGAAATCGGTCAATTAGCAAAAGCCTACCAAGAAATGGCATTAGCCTTAAAAACCCTGATCGACAACCTAGAACAGCTAGTTGCAGAACGCACCCAAGAGTTAGAACAAGCACGCCAAACATTAGAAGAAAGGGTGCAGAAACAAACTGAAGAACTGTTGTATAAAAATCAGCAATTGCAGCAAGCTTCCGAGCAATTAAAGTATCTCAATAGCACCTTAACCGACCAAGCAGAACAACTGAGCCAAGCTTTACACCACCTCAAAAAAGCTCAAGCCCAATTGGTTCAAACTGAAAAAATGTCGTCCTTGGGTCAACTGGTAGCTGGCATTGCTCACGAAATCAATAACCCGGTTAATTTTATCTACGCTAATCTGTTTTACGTCAGTAAATATACAACAGATTTGTTTGAACTGGTTCGCCTTTATCAGCAGCGCTATCAAGACCCTGAAATTACTCAACAAATTGAAACAATAGAACTCGATTATATCACCACAGACCTGCCTAAAATTTTAGCTTCCATGCAAACGGGAGCCTCGCGCATCAGTCAAATTGTCCAAACTTTGCGGAACTTTTCTCGAATCGACGAATCGGGTAGGAAGCGGTTTAACATCCACGATGGAATCGATAGCACGTTGCTGATGCAAAGTCGCTTGCGTTCCCAAGCCGGAGCCTGGGGAAGAGGCGAAGACAACGGATATCCAGAAATTGAGGTAATCAAAGAATACGGCGATTTACCGTTGGTTGAGTGCTATCCCAGACAGATGAATCAGGTGTTTATGAATATCATCATCAATGCAATTGATGCCATAAACGAGTCATTAGTCAATGGGCTATTTTCATTGGATAATCCCCCGAAAATTGCGTTCAAAACTCAAAGGGTGAATCAAAATCAAATTCAAGTGATAATTTGGAATAATGGCGCTGAAATTCCCAAAGAAAATATGGGCAGAATCTTTGACCCATTTTTCACCACTAAGCCAGTCGGTAAAGGCACTGGTTTGGGACTTTCTATTTGCTACCAGATCGCCCAAAATCACGGGGGTACTATTGATGTAACTTCCGCACCTGGACAGGGAACCGAATTTGCAATTTTACTGCCGATCGCAGCAGCAAATATCTAATTGCTAATTGCTAATTGCTAATTGCTAATTGCTAATTTAATATATACGGAGTCATTTCGATGCAACGGGAAACGCTAAAATAAGGTATCCCCTTCTGAGGGCTTCGTGATGGTTTCAACTATTCAATTCCATACCTATACCGTCGAAGAATTTTTAACACTTGACTTGCCGGAAGGACAAGAATACGAGCTAATTAATGGAGTAATAACGCCGATTTCCGAACCTTCCGGGGAACACGAGAATTTGAGATCGGGACTCATGGTAGAGTTGACCTTGGAAAGTCGCCGTAGCAAGCTGGGGTTGCTCATCCACCCCAAGCCGGTGATGCAACTTGGAAAAAGAGATACCCGCAAACCGGATCTAATTGCCATAAATCGGGAATCCTGGAATCGGCAGACGCAACCAGAAGCAGTGTTGAAAGAACCTCCCAGCGTCGTCATTGAAATTGTGAGTACAAACTGGGAGGAAGACTATCGCAATAAACCCCTGTGGTATGCCGCGTTTGGGGTGAGTGAATTGTGGATTATCGATCCACTTTTCACCATTGCCCGATATCCCAAACGCAAGAATCCTAAAATTCAAGAACCAACTATTTCAGTGGGAAAATTAGTTTCTTCTCCCAGTATTTTGGTTGAGCGGGAATATGAGTTTGAAAGCTTCACGGGTAGTGACAGAATTAAATCTCAATTCTTCCCTGATTTAGCGATCGCAGTTGAGCAGATTATTGCCTTTGGAGAAGGGGTTTGAGCAATACATTTGATTGTAGGGTCACGGCGTTCTAAAATCTTTCGGTTAGCAGCACAGCCTTTGATTGTAGTAGCACGGCGTTCTAAAATCTTTCGGTTAGCAGCACACCCTTTTGATGCCGTGCTACTACTCATATCATGTCCGGTTGTATCGGTAGTGCAACCTGGTATCAGACAGGCGGTGCTGCCGCAATACCAGCTCCCGTGTTGTTATAGAGATCCAGCGCATTTTTGATCGAGTTGCCAGCATCGATGGGCAAGGGAACGCCAGTGTTGAGGTTATAGGGACTGGGAGCGCCACTGAGACTGGTAATACCAGAGTTCCAGTAGGTAGAGCTAGATGCAATTGCAGGACTGCGCCCGTCCAAGGTTGCGCTGCCCAAACCTCTCAAGTATCCGTCGCCTTTAAGGTCGCCATTTTCATCGGGGGTCAATACCTGGAGCCAGCTGACTCCCTTGTTCATATCAACCGTATCCGCTGGGTTTCCGGCGAGGAAGTTGAGCCATGCGGCAACGAGGGCGCGATCGAGTATATAGCGAGAATCTTGCTGTATTGTTTGGTTCGATGCGCCCAGAATCGCCCGTGCCTCAGTCAGGTTGTAGAAGATGGTATTTTCACCACTATTTGTAATTCCATCCCGGTTATAGTCACCGATGAGAAGGCCCCGGCTCGACGTTCCAGTCACCGGATCGGTCACCAGTCCATTGTTTGGTAGTTGCTGATTCGGATCGCCGTTTTTGTACAGGAGAATATCAGCTTTGGGGAAGTAAAGCTGACCCGCTTGACTGGGTACGCTAACATCACCATCCCAGAAGTCTTGCCAAGTCGTGTTAACCCAGAATCCTGGTGTCCTGACGCCGGGACCAGGGAAGCCGGTGTAGGAACTGGGGTCGGTGGCATTTACAGGCGTTCCATTAAACGAACCATTTGCGGTACCGATGTTGTTGTAGTTCCCCGCGATCGCTGTTCCCGTTGCCTTGTAGAGCCAGTTTTCTCCCACATCCAGGGTACTGTTGTTGTTGGCGTCGCCACTTTGGTAAACAGGTGTCACCCCTGAGATATTATCGCTGACGCTGAGGTTGGAAATGCCCACGTTGCCCGTATTGGTGACTGTGTATTCCCAACTGATAGAACTGCCTGCGACGATACTCAGTCCGTCGCCTTTGGTACTGCCGTAAACGGTTACCTTATTGATGGCAATCTTCGGGTTAGCACCGAAGTAGTTGGCATCATCGCTATCGCTGAGGTTCTTGGTGTTACCAACGCCGTCAGTATAAGTGCTGGTGGCGGTGGCTGTATTGGTGTGCTGACCTGCTTGCCAAGTGGCACCAGTGAAGATGGTTTCATAAGTGCCACCCACTGCTAACGAAGGAATGCTGATTGCCGTCCCCGCCGCAGCACCGTTGAGGTCGAAATCGCTATCCGACAAGCTGATAGAAGTCAGAGCAACGTTGCCGGTGTTGGTAACGACGAACTTGAACAAAAAATGCTGAGCGCAGTCCCCACCCATAATGAAATTTGGGTGGGGTAAGCGAAGCCCAAGATAAAAGCGCAGCAACTGCTTTATTCCGGATGTTCCTGACTCTGGACGTAACGAATAAGCTTCTCAAGATTAG
>NZ_JBHFNP010000017.1:0-41598 GCF_041929235.1 Microseira sp. BLCC-F43 | reverse complement strand
GTTCGTAGTAGGCACTTCAGTGCCGCAAAGTTCGTAGTAAGCTGCGTAGCAGCCGTTCGTAGTAGGCACTTCAGTGCCGCAAAGTTCGTAGTAGGCACTTCAGTGCCGCTATTATTAGGGCAATTCATCACCAACTTCTCGCTCTAAAATCAAATCCATTGCCGTTTTGATCGTCTCTTCTCGGTTCACCATTGAGCCAAGCTGTTCCGCTTCGTAGATACCTTCAAATGCTTCTAATGCTGCATTTCTCAAAGCCGATTCATAGGCATCCTGTAAAGTTTCCTCTAGTTCTTCCTCAGTCAGATAAGTTCCTTTTGCCTTGTGTCGCTTATTGGTACGTTGAATTAGCTTAATAGCATTCCGAATCGAAGCTGACCAAGACTTAGTTGTGCGATTTTCAGCAGATTTTTTAATCAGATGCAATAACAAAATAATTGCCTAACTGAAGATTTTATTCAGTTTATCTGACTTACTCATTTCTTCGAGTTCTGCCACCAGTTCTATCGCTTCTGGGATTTTGCCTTGGTAGAGTAATTCTTTGAGAGTCATTAATTCTTCCATTAGGTCTTAGTCCTCCGTAATTTGGCGTTGCTAACCCTCTTCACAGTATATTCGCAGTTGTAAAACCCTAGCCTCAACCTATAACAACCTATAACTATTTAGTCCTCTGAAGAGGACTTTCGCTAAAAGCCCTGGGAATTTATTCCCTGGCGGGTAATGAGACTCGTGCAAAATCTGACACAATCAAGTATCGCTTTCTGGAGCATAATCAACGCAGATAATTAACCCAGCTAGTAATGCTTGCATAACTGCTGCTGAAACTTGCCCTAAACGCCTGACAAACCGCTCAGTTGTCACACTACGAACTTGCAAAACATTTCCTGCTGAATCTGAATCTAAACCGTTATCATCGGTTCTTTGAATTGGAATCATAAAGGGGCGATTTTGAAATTTAGGTTGCCAGGTAGCCACAGGAATAATAATCCGCATCGGGATAGAACTAAACAGATCGGAACTAATTACAACAGCAGGGCGAGTCTTCTGAATTTCTTGCCCTCTGCTTGGATCTAGTTGCACCAGCCAAATTTCACCACGCCTGGGATTACTCATGCTCAATCTCCCAGTCTTCCCCATCCAAAACAGAAAACTCTGTTAATTCAGAATCGGTCAAAAAATCTTCGGCTGTGGCGGCTATGTAGGGTGATAGAATCTTGTGACGTTCTGCCACAGGAAGCTTAGCAATTTCTTGGAGGGATAGCAGTTTTTTTTCTTCAACCCTTGATGCAAAACCCTGATTTGAAACTTCACTAGCTGGCTGAATTTTATTTCCTGTTTTTTGCACCAAAAATTCGACAAAATCTAAGACTAACTGTTGTGTCTCATGCGGGAGTACTCGCAGATTATCTAAGACTGCTTGTTCAAGGTTAATTGTTTCTGTCATCTGTTTGACCTCGCTTAATTTGGTGTGTTTTTAGATATCTCTTTATTCTAATGCGAGAAAGACTAACCGCTCTGTAGCTATCCTTGAATTAACGCCTGAAACCGCTCATCTTCTCGAATATTGTCAAAATCTGAGTCAGTTTTTGCCATCTCCCGCGATTCTTCAGGATTCAATTCAATTGCCTGTTGCAGGTTTTCAATTGCCTGTTCAACATTGCCCTGTAATGCATAACAGCAAGCTTTGCCGTACCAGGCTTCACGATCGTCTGGTTTAATTTCTATAGCTTTATTGAAAGATGCGATCGCATCTTCATAGCGGCCTAAATTCCCCAACACATTGCCACGGTTGTTCCAGGCTTCATGAAAATCTGGTTTAATTTCTATAGCTCGATCGTAAGATGCGATCGCATCTTCATAGCGGCCTAAATTCCCCAACACATTGCCACGGTTGTTCCAGGCTTGATGAAGATATGGTTTAATTTCTATAGCTTGATCGTAAGATTCGATCGCTGCTTCTAATTCCCCTGCTTTCCGATGTAACAACCCTTTTTCAAAAAATAAATCGGCTTTTTGATCGGGTGTTTGCCCATCTTCATCAATCAGGCTTTGAATTTCAACGATTTTTTGTCGGCGTTCTTGGGGAGTCAGCGCTAAATAATCTTCTTTCTGCCATCTTTCCCAACAAACTTTTTGCGATTCTTGGCGCAAGGTTTCTGCATCCATTGGAAACTTAAAGAATCCAGAACGCCAATCAAAAAAATCGGGGGCGCGGCGAATGAAATAATCGACCGTAAAACGAGGCAATAGAAACACAAAGCAGATATTAAATCTGTCTCTAAACCGCTCTCGCTGTTGATTTAAGTGATTTAAAATTTCGGGAACCCCGCCCCAACTTTGAGTATAAATCTTGTCCCTGTCCCATCCCATTTTTCTTTGATTGTTTTCATACTCATAAAAAGAATGCTCCAGCCCTTGAACGAACAAAATATCAACAGGCTTAGTCTTCTGTAAATCTTCCACCAAATTGAACAACTTCTCAATCGGTTGGTCTAAATGCCAAACCTCAATCTTTTTCTGGGGCAAATCTGCTTTAACGTTCTCAATTATCTTTTCACCTTGAGCGGGAGAACATTCAACAAACAACAAGCCAAACCCTTTTCTTCGCCTGAGAGAGGGTACCAAGGCTTGATATTTTTCTTGGTAAGTTTCTGGTACATCTTGGTTCCAATCAATTTGTTCTAGCTTCATGGCTGAAATTTGGCGATATCATCCTGAAATTGAGCGCTTCCGACAATCAATGGATGAACGTCATAGCAAGGTTTTCTACCCGTTTCCCCGTCAAAATCCGTATACTCCAAAATACAACGACTAAACAACAAATTGCGATGCTGCTCGTCATTCAAAATCTGCTTAGAATGGGAAACTGCGGCTAAAATACTCCATTGGTCATTAGTCACCGTTCTGCGATAAGCATCCCGCGCATCTGTAATCGCGATTTGTACTGCGACGAGAAATCGGTAACTTGTCTGTTTCATCGATTGCCGATTGAATTAATAATAGCAAATTCCGCACGTGGCCCCCACTCATCCGACACAAAGCTTCCAGGGTTTCTGGACTATCATACAGTTCAGTTTCCAGGGATAAGTTAGCAACCACCTGCTCAACTCGCTTAGCAATTAATTCTTTAATTTTGTTAATTCCCGGCAAGTGAATTGCGCCGTCTTGAGTTTGTACCATAATCATGGGCAAAGTTTGCAGTTCTCCATAAATATCTCGCAGGTCAGTTGCGCGGTTAGAATACACCATTGAGTCCGGTACGGTATAAATCAAATGGCAACCTAAAGCTTTCAATTGTCCGCTGCGGTCTAAAAAAATTTCCTCGTGATTGCTGCGTCCATTGTCTTTAGGAATTAACACCATGCGGTCTAGATTATCCACGATTGCAGCCAGTTGATTCGATGCTTTTGGCAGATGCTTTTTCGCATCTTGAATAAACTCATTCAACGCCTTAATCAAATTAACTGTAGGGGGATTAACTCGAATCGAATTTTTCGCCGTTGGGTTGTTACTGCTTTTATATCTGCCGTCAGCTTACCAAATTGAGCAATAGCAACTTCTGCACTAAGTTTGTCAAATTCAATCTTGGTTTCGAGCAAATCTTTTAGATCGTCCCAGCAGTCTCGCAGCCAATTTAATAAAGGTTGCGGGTTGGCATTCCTGAGTTCTTGAAACAAATGTCGCGTGCAAGCTAATAAAATATCAGTATATTGGGGTTCTTCTGGAGCGATATCCTCTTCATCTGCGGCAAAATAAACCACATAAATTTTTTGTGCTTCTAAATATTGCTTCAATCGCAACAACTCAGTCGATTTGCCCGCACCCCGATGACCGGCATAAAGTTGGCAAGTATTCCGCCGAGAACGCACAATTTTCTGACCCAATACAAAGATATCTTCATTTCCCCGCACTTCCCGACAATCTACATAAGCTGGATCTCCTGGCAGTAAAGGTTCAAACGGATCGAAGGCGTTGTAAATGTCATCGAGATTAGACAAGTACAGATAACAAATTATTAACTCAAGTTGCTAGTTAATAGTTGTGAGGGCGGTAATTGGTAATTGGTAATTGGTAATTGGTAATTGGTAATTGGAGTAACAGGCTTTTGCCTTCTTGACAATTACCCATTACCCTCGTGACCACGGCAGAGCCTAGTAACGCCATTACCAGTACCGCTCGATTAACTAGCAACTTACGTTATTATACGTGGCGGGTACATATCCCAGCCCAGAGTCGAGAGAATTAGGCGAGGTAAACGACTACCAACGCTGCCATTGCTTTAATTCCGTTGGATTTCACCGAAAACGCGCAGGTCTGCCTCCGGGCTAAAGACATGGGTCCCAAGTGCTACAGCATCAAGATGCAGTCAATATAGTATGCTATCATATTAAAAAATCGACAGTTTTTAAGATGGCTAAAACAGCTTCAAGCAAGACAAAAACCCTTTCATTTGTGACCGAAGTATTATGGGTAGTATCGGCTACAGATGAAAGGGTTTTGTTGTCTAGATTTGAGGATCTTTGGCAGCTGTACAACGCCTGCTTGGGCGAGGCAATGCGGCGCTGTCTATTGGTTAAGCAGTCAAAACTATACCAATCAGCCAGAAAAATTAAATCCAACAAAAAGGAGAGACAGAAAGCTAATGCCTTCGCAAACGCTGCCTACGGCTATAACGAATACAGTTTACATGCCTTTGCTACCATCGTCAGACGATCTTGGAATTGCGAGCATATAGACTCCAACACGGCGCAGAAGTTAGCTACTCGCGCCTTCAACACATCCCAAAAAGTAGCCTTCGGTATCGCAAAGAAAGTCAGGTTTAAAGGCAAGAACCAACTAGATTCTTTGGAGGGTAAAACCAACACAAGCGGAATCAGATGGTATGAAGAGTGCCTGATGTGGGGAAAGCTTAAGTTACAACCATACTTCCAAAGCAACGATCCGGTGATTGTTCATGGGTTAAGCAGCCGAATTAAATACGTAAGACTCCTTCGCCAACGCTTAAATAACAAAACTCGCTACTACGCTCAATTAGTTGGCGAAGGTAAACCCTTCAGGAAACCCAAAAATCAAATCGGTTCAGGAGTGGTTGGACAAGGGTATTGCGCCATCCACAATAGCGATTGTCCCAGAGAGTGGGGCTAAACTAGATTTATTAGCGCCTGAATTAAATCTTATGCAAGGACGAGAAGCGCACTGGCTAACTTAGAAAGAAAGTTAGCTGCGCATCGTAAATCATTACAAGGGAGATTGGTTGATGAAATCCTGCTCCTGGGAAACACGATCAAACTAGAAAAGCTTGACTACAAAGCTTGACAAAAACTATTCGGAAAGTCTGTCGGTAAGCGCGGAACGGGAGAATTCGTATCTCGTTTGAAACGCTTGGCCCAAAGCGCTGGCGTTAGCGTGGTCGAATTTTCCACACAGACAACTAAGTTATCTCAAACTTGTCATCAATGTGGAACCACAAAAAAGAAAAGCCTTTCAACTAGAGTCCACAAGTGTGAATGTAGGGTTCTTTGTCAGAGTAGAGACGTTACATGTAACGTCTCTACTTATTCCGCATTTTTGGCAAGATTTGTAGAAAGTGACCTACTCCAAGTAGACAAAGCAAATGTTGCATGGTCGGGTGCAAAACCGTTCCTGCTGGCGGCAAGGAGACAGGCGACCGAAACAATTAACTTGCGATTAGGAGGACAAGTTCCTTCTTCGTTTGGAAAACTTCCTCCAGTCAGAGCTAGTCGCCACAAAAGTTCTAATTGTTGATCCTGAGGATGTTGTACCTATAAACAGGGAGAGCCTCCAGAAAGGTTGAAAGCGAGGCGTGAACCCCCTCGCCTTTAGGCATGGGGTGGCTTCAGTTCACCATATTGCAAATACCTTGATTTTGCAGCGATTTCAGCATTTTTTCAGTTAAATTACTCCCCAGCTTTGGTCTGGGAGTCATAATCCCGGTTTGTTTGATCAACTGGGATTCTTAAGCATAACTATTTGGAGATGAAAGCGGGTATAGGGTGAGGGGGTGAGGGGTGATAGGCCGTTTGGAAAATTAAAGATTTTATGTAAGATACGTACTTGCGGATACCAGGCTCTCAACATCGGCTTTCACCGAAACCCATTCTCCGTAAAAATGCTGAATATGCAGTTGGCTTAACAGATTTTTTCAGAAAAAACACTGAGGTTATTTGAAAGGATTTTTCAGAACAACCACTGAGGCTTCAGCCTCGAATTAACTCTATACTTCAGGGTCATTATGACTAAATGTACACTTAGATGTGCGGCTCGCTTTGAGCAGTAACCTCAATCAAAAACTATGTCGGATTTATTTAGCTCCAGAGTGAAACAAGCGCGATCGCACTATCCCGCTAACGCTCCCATAACTCAACCTGCTCCCTACCGCCAGGTTAAGCCCGCCAATACACAATTTCCTAAAGCTGCCCCAGTTATACTTTTTGAATACGAAATTAGTGCAGATTTTACTCGACTCCATTACAATCCACCGCTTTGGTTGGATCTTCATCCCCATGACTTTAAGGTGACTTTACACCTGGAATCACCTTGCTATGCCACCGATCTTTACGGTGTGGACATGGTGGAAGCAGAAAACCTCCTCAAACTAGCCATTGCCGATCTGCCACCAGCGGTCAACGATTCGCCAGACTGTCCAGACGGAACAACAGAGCAACTCTGCCTATACTTTGCCAAAATTAAGTTCCCCGACCCTGAGATTCGCATCAAGGCAGTTAAAGTGTATGAATGTCCCGAACGGGCGACAATTTTAAGGTTGTTTTAATCAAATAGCGCTGTTTGGGCGAGTGAATCAGCGGGATCGCACCCAGGGTCGCCTATCGTTGAATCAGTGCTGAAATATGGCTCTGATGCGGGAGAGGTAAGCAATGGATCTCGCAATTGCATTCAGGTTAGCGATCGCTCTTGCCTTGGGTCTAATCGTGGGCATGGAACGAGGGTGGCAGAGTAGAGAAAGCCCCATAGGTCTTCGCATTGCGGGTATCAGAAGTTTTGGCTTCGCGGGACTGTTTGGTGGCGTATCGGCAGTGTTGGCTCTTAAGTTTGGTGCCAATGTGCTGGCGGTGACATTTTTGGGTCTGGCTTTGATGGTAGTGGCGTCTTACGTAATTACTAGCAGAGAAACTCAGGACTTTGGCATCACCACAGAGCTATCTTTACTAATTACCTTTGTGCTGGGAGCCTTAGCAGGGAGCGGATTTGAGGAGGAAGCCCTGGCATCTGCGGTTGTGATGACAGTGCTGCTGGGATTGAAGCAGGAATTGCACCATACATTAGAACAATTAGATCGGCGGGAACTGATTGCAACGCTACAATTACTGATCGTTGCAGCCGTGGCGCTTCCTCTTTTACCAGACCGCAACCTTGGCCCTTGGCAAGCTTTGAATCCCCGGACAATTGGTTTCCTCATCCTGTTAATCGCAGGGATATCCTATATCGGTTACTTTGCCATGCGAATATTTGGGACGCGCGTCGGTTTGTTGGCGACGGCGGTGTTGGGGGGATTGGTTTCCTCTACCGCCGTGACGCTTTCCTACGGTCGGATGGCGCGCCGGGAACAAAGAAACTTGGCATTGCTGGGGGCGGGTATTTCCCTGGCGGCGGGGACGATGGCAGTCCGCATCCTCGTGGAAGTGGCGATTGTCAACTTCTCTTTGCTACCTTGGTTGGTTGCTCCAGTAGCGATATTGGCAATGGTGCCATTGGTGGCAGCGGTTGCGATCGCAACTCGCACCCCTTCTTCTAAATCATCCGCCGAAGTACAGTTGAAAAATCCCGTTGAATTAGGATCGGCTTTGGGATTTGGTGCAGTTCTCAGCCTTTTGTTTATCCTTGTGCGTGCATTTGAAAGCTGGTTCGGCAATGCAGGTATCTATATACTCTCAGCCATTTCGGGAATTACTGATGTAGACGCGGTGAGTCTCTCCCTCGCTCAAGCAACGCGCACAAACTTGCCCCTATCAGTGGGAGCAACTGGAATTTTAATTGCGGCAATGGTTAATACAGTAGTGAAAGCTTTGCTGGCAACCTTTATCGGAGGATGGCAACTGGCTCGATGGTGTGCAACGATTTTGTTGAGTGCATTGGGATTAAGTTTAATTGCAGCGTTTTTTATTCATAGGTAAAGGTGGGGTGTGTTGAGTGCGATCGCATCCCTCATCGAATGCAAACCAGCAGGATAGTTGATTTCAGGACACAACGCGATCGCCAACTATCTATTTTGGTCAAATCACTTCAATAATCTTAAATTTTTTTAAGATAAATTGTGGAAATACTCACAATTTCCTCACCTTGTTCTTGTAATGTAAAATAACAGATCAATCTATCATCTTCGACTTTTTTGCAGCACAAGGTTAGAGAGTGTTGCAACTGAGGAGGAAGGAATCGCGCGCGAAAAAGTGGACGGATAAATTCTGAATTGATGATTCGTAGACTAAGCTTAGTTCACTTGGCTTGAAAGTTTAGCGTCTGGGAATTAACAATCCCATGTAGGCTCCAACAGCGACCTTGGTTAGGTCAGTAAAAGGAGATCTCATTGTCGGGTCAATGAAGGCAATAATGGCAGAGCCAACAACGAGAATTAGCGAAATTAGACCTAAAACTTTTTCGGTGTTCATGGGAAGCGGTGAAAAATGCTTACACCATGTCAATTTATCATCTTAGCACGAAAGTGGTTCCATTCGGTAGACACTTGATTCAAAGTCACGAGGAGATTACACTATATTTTTTTTGACGGAGGTATATCGCTCACCTTCCCCCAGAACTCAGCTCAGCAATAAACCCGTCCAGCGCTGCTCTGACCGCTTTGAGTTTGTCTGACCCCACGCTGGAGAGGATGCGATCGCGTTTTGGGGTGGAAGTCCTGCAAGAAGGCTTTGGACGCACCTTGGGCGATAGAATGGAAGCAACCGCAACCAGCTATGATGTACGGGTGAAGGACGTGGGGGTTTTCGACTGGGAGGTTTCAGCAATGACGATGGAATCGATGACAACAGCAGCGGTGCCGATGGATTCGCAAACAATGCCGATCGCGGAGCTTTTGCAAGCGCGTCTAGGGGTAGATGTGTTAAAGATTGTGGCGTTGTGCGATCGCTTTCGTATTGTGGAATTCGGGTTATTTGGATCGGTGTTGCGGGATGATTTTCGGTTGGCAGGCAGCGATCCAAGTGATGTGGATGTGTTGGTGGTGTTTGAAACGGACTATCGCCTGTCCTGGGAGACTTGGCGGGATTTGCAGGAAGGGTTGGAGAGGTTGTTTGGGCGGAAGGTGGATGTGGTACGGAAGGAGCTTTTGACGAATCCTTACCGTCGGGCGGAAATTTTAAGAACCTATCGGGTAATTTATGCAAAGCCGTGATCGAGACGCTGCGGCGCTTTGGGATATGGCTGAGGCAATTCGAGAGGTGCAACATTTTATGGCTGGAGTGTCTTTTGCGGAATATCTAGAGACACTGTGGTTACGACGTGTGGTTGAGCGCAATTTTGAAATTTTAGGAGAGGCAGCTCGTCGGGTTTCAACTGAGTTTCAACAGGCGCATCCTGAGGTGGATTGGCGCAATACGATCGGGTTGCGAAATATTATTGCTCATCGGTACGAACAGGTTGATCATGAAATTCTTTGGGATATTATCAATACGGTTTTGCCGGAGATTTTGGCGATTGTAGAGCGTTTGTTGCCAGAGTTGCCGGATCGATCGCCCTAAATTCCCCATCCCATTGTTGAATGTGACCCAATCTCATCTTTTGACGCGATCGCTCCCCCAAAAGAGGAGAACTGGGATGAAAAGGCGATCAGTTTTCCGCTCCGAGAAATTCGCGGCGGGTTTTGCTTAAATCGCTAGGCGATCGCCTTCTGCCACCGTCATGCCATTTTTCCAAAGCTCATACTCACTCAGATCGATATCTTCATTCCACACAATCCCGTAGCCCCCTTGCTCAACCTTAAAGTTCTTGAAAAATGCAGGTTGACGAAGTGGAGCAAACACCGGATTTTCTCAAAGATGGAGAATATCATATTTCTTGACTTCTTGATTGGTGAATTCAATCACCAAGGTGCGCTCGTTAATTGCTTTTGCCTTGTAAATTCGAGGGCATTTCATACTATTTTTACTCTACTTTAGAGGAGGTAGTTTACGAAACTATTGAGTATTCCACATCTGTAAAAGCTCTTGCTGGTATAAAGTGGCTCACTCTAGAACTAATTTCTGATCGCGACTTGGCAGATCTCCTTCAATGATTTCCAGTGATTCAATGTTCACTAACGCATTGTACTCACCATAGATTGCATGAAAATGAGGCGGGGGATGATCCCCAAAAAACACCTTAATCACAATTCTATAGAACCTTGCAATCTCTGGCATAATTCATTCATAGCACGACTATTGACTTACCCTAATTCTATCAAAATGCGATCGCTACTGCTGATATAAGGTATTGGTTGTCCCTCTTCGTATGCTTTTAACTCGCTCCAAAATGCCTGCTTCAAGGACTATGAGCGCGATTCTCTGGGAATGCGAACGCGAGTGCGTGCGGTCGGCATATCGCGAAGCGCGTGCGGTCGGCATATCGCAAAGATAAGAGGATTAGGAGCAATCGGCGATCGCTAATTGTAGATTTGCGGCAAGCGATCGCGGAAAAACAAACGAAATAACTCGCAGGCGAGACTTGCCTGAAGACCTTGCAGATGCACCAACCCCATCTTGAACAATTGGGAGCCTTGTTCTGCCTGACAATCTACAGGAGTTGACTGCATTACGATCTGTGTAAAGCATGGCAATAAATCGGGATATTGTTGCAAATTCCACCATTGCTGTTGCAGGTGGTCTGCATAAAGGGCAACGGACTTCGCAGCATTTTCTAACAGTTCTTCCAGGGTCATGGTCTGCTGCTGAAGGTGATAAAACGCCAACTGCAACCGATAGGGATGCCCGCCCAAAAGGGCGATCAGTTGCTCGGTTTGTTGTAGGGTCATTTCCTGTCCATACCGATCTGCCAACTCCTGCACCTGGGCAGGGGTAAACTCTGGTAACTCAATCGCCAACCCTGCATTCAAGAGGGATTGATTGATCGAAACGGGCAAAAGGATTTCGGTGGAATAAACCGTCACGAGTCGGAGGTTGTGCCAAGGATTACTATCTGCATCGCTTTGTTTAGCTTGCTCAGACCAAACTCGCAGCAGGGCGAGAAATTCATTGGCAATGTTCGGGTAGGCAAACAGCTGGCTGAGTTCGTCAATCGCGATCGCTAGGGGGCGATCGAGGTTGGCTAAGAGAACCTCCTCGAAGTAATCACTGGCGTTCGATTTGCTAGCCAATATGTTATCTCGGTTGGGGATTGCATTCGCCAAGCCTAACTTTTTGCTGACTCTGGTACAGAACCATTGCAGCAAGCGCTCTAGATTCTGTAAAATCTCGCCATCGGCAAGTTGCAAACTCACCGAAACTGTGTGATAGCCCAGAGTTTTAGCGTGAGCCAGTATGCGGGCGATCAGGGAGGTTTTGCCCATTTGTTTGGGGGCAAAGATGTTGATCGTAGCACCGGGTTGCCCGATGGCTTTGTAACAGAGCGATTCCAGGGGCGGGCGGTTAATGTAAAGGCTTGAATCCATCGGCATCTGCCCTCCTGGTAATACTGGTGGTCGAGGTTGAAGATAGTCTTGTGGCTGATGCCTTTTGTGCGTTTGTGCGGTCGTGCTGCGATCGCCTTGCGTCTCCAAAAGAGAATCGCAGGATAGATAGGTGGCGCTCAATTGCTGAGAATGGGGTATTGAGCAAATCTCTGCCTGTTCACCTATTTGAGGATTCAGGTAGAGATAGTCTTCTGTTTGCAAAGTCAGATTAAATGCCCTAAAGCACGACTCCAATGTTCGTTTATCGACTCCTGCCGACCCGATAAAAACTTTGCTGAGGGTATTGGCGGTTAAGCCTGTTTTTTCGCTGAGGGTTTCGAGGGTGTATCGTTTAAAGTCTTGCTCAATTTCTGTCTGGGATTTTGCTTGATTGAGTTTCCTTAAGCCTTGAGCAGTTAGAATCGCACCCCGCCGCCGCGCGTGGTTTCTCGATTGTAATAGCATTGTTTTGATTTAAAAAAGGATTTAAAAAAGGTTTTTTCTGCCTCTGGTTATAAGCTCAACCTCTCGGTTCGGTGTGTGTTGATTTGTGAAGCTTGCACCCTTTTACCATTTTATTTGCACCCTTTTGCCAGTTGAGAGGCATGGCTGATGGCTCTATATGCTGTCCGAGAGCCTTCCGGAACTACTGCAATCTTTAATTACCAATCCTGCCCTGGCAATTCCGGAAAGTTTAGTCTGAACGCGACAGGGAGTTGGAGTTGGCTTTGAGAAAGGGAATCGTCAGTGTATTTCTTAACTTTGAGGTTTTTCCAAAGATAACCAAATCGCTCCACGAATGGTCGCGATTCACTTAATTTTTCGGCATCTGAAAGCGAGATGGGGTTTGGCTTTGGTCAATTGCTGTTGCTAAATCCTTAACTTTTTTCTTAAAGTTGCAAACTTTGGTGGTTTTGACTGTAGGGAAGACGCAGTATTGAAGAACAAGCGATTAGGAGAAAACGCTATGAGCGACCATCAATTAATAGAACTAGACTACGATCCGTTGGAATACTTGGATGAGGGTGGAATGGCCCAAATGGTTAGTCAAAAAGGCATTGGCGAACAGCAAGTCGATGCAGAAATGGCAGCCACTTTGGAGCTTCATGAAGCCCTATCAGGCTGCTTTACAATCGTTGGGCCAATCGCCATCTGCTATTCCCGAGTTGGTGCTGGTTTTAAAGCCTGCCTGAAACTGGCAGGGATTGAAGTGACTTGTGTCAATATAGATCCCGCTCATCCCTGTGCAAAGCTAGAAGGCAATGTTCTTTTAGCTAAGGCATCAATTCAAGTTTGTTTGGAAGGTAAGTGTCTCACTTACAAGGCACAGGCATGTTATCGCACGACTCCTTTCTCGAAGTGGAAATGTGTTTCCAAGAGCGGCAAGATTATCTGCTTTTAGGTAATATCAAATCCGGTTGCATCGGAACGATCGGCATTTCTTGGTAATTGCTAATTGCTAATTGGGAAAAAGCCCCTACAGGTCGTAATTCCGATGCAACGGTCAACGATATAAAGCGACGCCGTGAATCAACAGCTAGGGTGGGCAATTGCCCACCTTGTTTTTGCGTGGGGTAGCGATCGTCTTTGGCAGGGTTGACGCCAGTAGGGAAGACAGCGGGACAAGGTACCAGTGCGATCGCAAGGGTTCAAACTCGATCAACTCTCACCAACAAAAGCAAACTCCACCCTCGAATGTCGCCATTGGGTGGGAATGGGTTCGCAAAGATAAGAGGATTGGGAGCAATCGGCGATCGCTTTTTTCCATTAGAGAATTGAACGGGGCGATCGCGTTTTCATCAAGGTAAATAGGCGATCCGTTGCGTGAAGCGATCGCTTCAATCAACGCTAGGCTAGAAGTGTTTTCGCCCATTGAACATTTTCCTCAGACAAGGGAGGTTGAGGCTGTCAAACCCTTATTTTTCATAGAAACCGGGTTGCTTGACCATCAAACCCCGATTTTCAGCTCACCAAAGTTTCAATGCCTTGGGATGTAACTAGCAACTTGAGTTATTATCCTTGAATCGATTAGCAGATAATTTCACGATTCTGGCTCTCCAATTGTTTAGTTATTTGTTTTTTTGCGGATGGGGAATTGAAGCTAGAGTATAATTGTGACATGTAATAGGGGTGCAAGCTATTATTCCGAAGTTTCCGGTCGGATGCAAATGTCTTGAAACTAACAAATCATCGAGGAATAAAAAATGTCTAAGACTTTTGGAAAGTATCCCTCTTTTGCCAAGTTTATCGAAAGCTATGAAGCGGCGAGGCAAAAAGAGGAACAAGAACTGGAACGCGGTTTGAGCATTGCTGAACGCCGTGAGAGGAAGCGTAAACTGCGGGATGTTGTAGAAGTGGATGCAACCATTCGCGATCGCGAACCGGATGACGAGGATATCGAGGGAGGCAAACACTATCGTCTATTGGTTACTTTAACGAAGATCGTCAAAAGCGATCCAGATGTGGATGGGGACCTCAAACGTAACTTGACCGATCGCGAGGATGTATTTGTGGCGATTCGTTTCGGCGATCGCATGGGAATTCTTCAACCAATCGAAGGATTGAATGATGGTGCCATACTCCACTTGCGGGGAGAATGGATTACCAAAGAAAAAGCCAAGCAACACGGTGGAAGATTTCTGTCAGTGTTGCATTTCACCCACCATCCAATCGGCTTTGTTTGTACGCCGGACAAGTGCTACAGTTAATTTTCCGGATACACTTCGGGATTGACGCAATTGGGTAAGACTTCGCGCTGCAATCCGGCGATTAAGTTTGCGATCGCCATCTCTGCCATTTTTGAGCGCGTCTTGTAGCTAGCGCTGCCAATGTGCGGTGCAATAATTAAGTTATCCAAGCTTAGTAACGGACTATTGATGGGAATCGGTTCGGGTTCGGTCACATCTATTGCCGCACCGGCAATTTGACGGCTACTCAAGGCACGATATAAAGCATCTGGATCGACAATGCCTCCCCTGGCGGTATTAATTAGGATGGCAGTTGGCTTCATCAACGCAAATTGGCGCTCGCTCACCAAATGATAAGTTTCCTCACTTAAGGGGGTATGAATTGTCACAAAGTCAGATTGTTGCAGCAATTGCTCAAAGTCGGCAAATTCGACTCCTAAAGATTGTTCTAATTGGCGATCGCATCGCTGCCTGCTGGCATACAAAATTCGCATTTCAAACCCCTTAGCGCGACGCGCCACTGCTTGACCAATGCGCCCAAAGCCAACAATCCCCAGAGTAGCACCCGCCATGTCTGCTCCCAACAACAAATCGGGTTCCCAAGTGCGCCACTCACCCGCACGAGTAAATCGATCTGCTTCCACCACCCGCCTTGCTGCTGCCATTAATAACGCCCAGGTAAAGTCCGCCGTCGCATCGGTCAAAACGCCAGGAGTATGACCGACTGGGATACCCCTTGCTGTAGCAGCAGCAACGTCAATGTTATCGTAGCCTACTGCCATCTGGCTGATAACTTTAAGAGAGGTTCCCGCTGCGATTAATTGGCGATCGATTTTGTCAGTTAGCAGGCACAACAAACCATCTATTGCTTTGACTTTTTCCAGTAAAACATCGTCAGGGGGTGGCTGACGAAAGGTCCAGACTTCTACTGTAGCGATTTGTTGCAGTTGCTCTAATTCGATGGGAAGGCGGCGAGTAATAAATACTTTAGGCTGCGACATGGGGATTCACTCCTCTAGAATTGATTGTACTTTAATTGAAGAGGACGCGGGGATACGGGGACACGGTGATGCGGGGACACCCCATAATAGCAGCCAGAGGATGCCAACAAGGATAGGACTTACGCGCCACGATCGTAAAAACCGGGTTTCTGGGTAGATCTTTTGTTCCCAAACCGACGATTTTTCATAGAAACCCGGTTTCTTTGCGTAAGTCCTGAACGAATAATTTTCTTCTGAAGAGCGCGTTTAAATTCGGCAGGATCGAGACCGGGTTCTTCTCACTTGAGAAGAGTCACGCTCCGCGTCTCCCCTTCTCCACATCCCCGCGTCCTCTTCCAGCAGGTGACCGTCAAGATTGATATCAAATCCGGAGGAGAAAGATACTATTGCTCTTGTTTCATTGCTAGCATATTCCCTGACACTGGTTTGACCTCCCGTTCCAGGATATAGATGATGTAGATCGATAAAAGCGCCGCAAAAAAGCACCACACCGAAATAAAAGCATAGTAAAAAATTACTTGAGAAAACAGCATTGACACTAAAATCAATGTGCCAAAAGTATTGATGTTTCGGTTGGAAGCAATTAATAAAGGAACTGCAACGATTAACGCATAAATTATGCTGGCCACCTCCCTATACATCGGAAAATCAAATATTAATTTTGTGCGGTAGGCAATCGAGCAACTACTCGCGTCGATTTCCAACCAGTTATAATTTGCGATCAAAGGAAGATATAGTAAGGCTCCATAGACAAATCCTAGCACGGCAAAGATCGCGCAAACTTGTTTGATTTTTTGGTTGCGATCGCTTGCCCAAACTAGAAATGGCATCCAAAACAGCCAAAACCAATGGGAGAAGAATAAAAACCCCAGAGAACCAATATCAATGTCATGGAAGTTGTTGGAATTAATACCTAACCAGACTACACCTTCTAATGCTTGCTGAATGCCAAAGGCTAAGGGGGTAAATGCTAATGGTAAATACTCTGGATCTTTAGCAAGTGCTGTTTTGATACAATAGATTCCACTGGGAACTAATAAAGCACTAGCCGCAAAGCTAGCTGTTGCAGAAAAGCACATTTGTATTCTCCTTATTTGCAAAATTGCTAATTGCTAATTGCTAATTGGTAATTGGATTTAAAGGAGATGTACCCATAAACGATTACCTGTTGCCAGTGCCCCTTGATGTAACTAGCAACTTCGGTAATCTACGATTGTCTTTATTGTCGCAATTGTTACGGAGGATTGGCAACAGTTATAGAAAGAAAATTTGCAAAGATTGATGTAGAAACAAACCTGGGTGCTTGTGGGAGCAAACTTGAATAATAAGTGGAAAATTTGAAGACAAAATTGCTCGATGGAATTTGGCAGAGGCGAACGCAACGGTAGTGCGGGCGAAGCGCTTCGCCCACACAACTAGGATTAATACCGATTTCCCTGGAAAATGCTACACATCAACATGTACCGATTGTAGGGGCGGGTTTTACCAATAACCTTTGGTAAAAACAAACAGTTGAATTAAACCCGCCCCGCCCCAAGTGTTTTCCATTCAGGGGAAAACGGTATAAGCAAGCGTCAAGGTCTGTAGGCGAGTTTTGACCCTCGTAGCGGAGATTTCCCATCGGGGACATGGATACTGGGTCGCGTTCTAACGGCTAATTACAGCGGATTTCAACCCTTGTGACGTACAGCCTCAAAGGCTTTGTTTGTGTAGCGGGTGCATCAAATACCCGCTACACAAACAAAGCGCTGCAATCCGCTGTATCTCCATTGGGGTCAAAGTTTGACAAAATATAAAGTCCGCTCAACATTTTGGAATTTTGTAGGAAGATGGTAGATCGCATTGTTGGCCCACCGAGCCGCAGCTACTAAATTCCTTTTGGATTCTGACGATGACCAATCAACAAAACTTAACTTGGAAAGCCGCTTTAGCAGACAAAATACCTCCCCAGATGGCAGAGGAAATCGATACGTTTGAAAATCAAATGACCTTACGCTGTCAGGGGAAGCTGGACGAAAAAGTTTTTGCAGAATTGCGCCTGCGGCGGGGTGCCTACGGTCAACGCTATGACAATGGTTTCCGCTACGATGGCGAAAAGTCCCAGGAAATTGCTTTCCCCCATAAAGAATTGACCAAAGGTCCGGAAACTAAATGGGAAGCGCCTGGAATGCAGCGGATCAAAATTCCCTACGGTGGCATGACCGCCGAACAAATGGAAGTGCTGGCAGATGTTGCCGAGGAATATTCCGATTCGATTCTCCACGTCACGACCCGCCAGGATTTTCAACTGCATTTTATTTCGATTGAAGATACGCCCGACATGCATCGCCGTTTGGCTGCGGTAGGTATTACCACTCGGGAAGCCTGCGGTAATTCGGTGCGAAATGTGACTGCTTGTCCCCTAGCTGGCGTGTGTCACGATGAAGCTTTCGATGTGTCGGGATATGCCGATGGCATGACTCGTTATTTCTTGGGACACCGGGATGTGCAGGATTTTGGACGCAAGTTTAAGATTGCCTTCTCCGGTTGTTCGCAGCACCCCTGCGGTTTGACTTATATGCACGATATGGGGTTGATTGCGACGACCAAGGTGATCGATGGCGTCGAGAAACAAGGGTTTGAAATGTATGTGGGTGGCGGTTTGGGCGCTGTGCCTCATCTCGCTAAACTGTTGGATGAATTTGTGCCAACTGAAGAACTCCTGCCTTTGTCCCAAGCCGTCGCCAGGGTATATGCTCGATTGGGTGAGAAGAAAAACCGCAACAAAGCGCGGATTAAGTTTCTCGTTTCTAAGCTGGGAATTGAAGAATTCCGTCGCTTGGTGAAAGAAGAACGCGCCGTTTTGGAACATGACCCGAAATGGACGGAATATCTCCAAAGTTTGTCTCAATTTGCCGAATCGGGATTGCCCCAGCCAGTTTCTGCCGGACAATCGATCGATTTAGGTGCAGACGCAGAAGCGTTTGAGCAATGGAAGTCTACTAACCTTTATCAGCAGCGACAAGCAGGTTTTGTTTGCGTCGCCATCGCCCTGCCTTTAGGTGACCTAACTTCCCAGCAAATGCGCGGTTTAGCCGACATCACTCGCCGTTTCACTCGCGATACTATTCGCACCACCGTAGAACAAAATATCCTGTTGCGCTGGATTCACGCAGCCGATTTGCCTGCACTTTATTTGGCGCTGAAAGCAATTAACTTGCACGCTGCGGGCGCACATTCGATCGTCGATATTACCGCTTGTCCCGGTACGGATACTTGCAAGTTGGGTATTTCTAGTTCGCGGGGATTGGCGGGTGAATTACGCGATCGCTTAGCCGTAAAAGGTTGGCAATACGATACCTCGCTCAAGGATATTCGGATCAAAATCAGCGGTTGTTTCAACTCCTGCGGTCAGCACATGGTTGCCGAAATTGGCTTCTATGGCGCAAATCGCCTGATCGATCGCCACCGGGTTCCCCACTTCCATTTGGTACTAGGCGGCGAATGGGATAACAACGCGATTCAATACGGACAGTCGCTGGGTGTAATTCCTTCCAAGCGCGTTCCAGAGGTGGTGGAATTCCTCGTTGATTTGTACCTGAAAGAACGGCAAAATGGAGAGAAATTTCCCCAATTTGTCAACCGTATTGGTAAAAAAGAAATCAAAGATCGGGTACAACCATTTACGGAAGTTCCAGCCTACGCCGTTGATAAATCCTTCTACGTCGATTGGGGTGATGCGCGGGAATACACCATCGGCGATATCGGGATTGGAGAATGTGCGGGTGAAGTTGTCTCCCTCACCGATTTCGGTGTAGCAGCAGCAGAAAGTATCTATTTTGATGCGACGTTACTGCTAGAAGGGAATTCAACTAATGGAAACGTCAAGAAAGCCGCAGACAAAGCACTCGAAGCGATGCTGAATGCGGCGCAAGCGCTGGTGAAAGTGCAAAACGTGGATATTGCCAACCATCCGGAAGCAATAGTTAGCGAGTTCCGCAAATATTTCTACGATACGGAGTTATTCTTTGACCCGTTCGCCAGAGGAAAGTTTGCCAGCTATCTGTTCAATGCTTACGAACACCGCAACGATGACAGCAATTTAGACCGCGCCAAGCAATTAATTGAAGAAGCGCGTCTGTTTATCGAAGCCGCACATGAATGCAATACCCGCATGGTGCAAGCTGGTATTACCAATCCTGGCAGCTTCAAAAAGTGGCTAATGGAAAGGGAAATGCAATTGGCTAATGGTTAATGGTTAATGGTTAATGGTTAATGGCTAATGGCTAATGGTTAATGGTTAATGGCTAATGGCTAATGGCCTTTTACTATTAGCAATTAGCCATTAGCCATTAGCAATTAGCAATTAGCAATTAGCAAATATTTTGAAGGAAAAAACACAGATGAATCTCGATCGTTTTTGCATTAAATTCTTGGCTCGTCCGGAAACAAATATCGATGAAACTACTTTTATCGATGTTTTTCACGAATGGATTCGCTTAGGCAAACTCAAGGGAACGTTAATTGATGTAGCCGATTATAGTCACGTGCCTAATGGCCCTGGCATCATGTTGATTACCCATGAAATCAACTATGCAATGGATCGTGCCAACGGAGAGTTTGGTTTGCAAGCTCAACGCAAGTTAGGGGAAGGCGAAACCCATCGGGATCGGATTGTAGATTTGGCTAAAGCAACTGCAACTTTTGGTGCATTACTTGAGGGCGATAACCGCGTTGCCGGAAAATTGAGTTTGGAAGGCGGTAAATTTTATTACATGGCGAACGATCGCTTAAACGCTCCCAATACCCCAGAAACCTTTGCTGCTATACAACCAGATTTAGCAGCAGCAGCAGAGAAACTGTATCCGGGACAACAAGTATCGATTACGCGGCTGGAAAATGACCCGCGCGATCGCTTAACCGCTATTGTTCAGGTAGAAAACTCGGTGGATATCGCTAGTTTAGCTGCAGCCGCATAATTGCAGGGGCACGGCAGCAAAAAACCTTCTCGCTAAGGGCTTTGCTTATTGATGCCGTGCCCCTACCCGGTGTTTATTTAAGCGCGATCGCTTCCAGTTTGGTTCTTTTTCTCTTCAACACGCTCCCTCACAGCTTTTGATGCCAAATGGGCGAGCAAGTTTGCCAGCGAACGATCTTCTTGTTCTGCCCACCTAAAATGCGGCAAAGGGGCGGACGCTATAACCGAAGCGGATATACCCTTGCGGAGCGAGTACCGCCAATGGTTTAGCGTCTGGGGAATTGCCGCCAAGAACAATTGAGCGAAGCGAATCCTTTGATTCAGGATGCGTATTCATAGCCATCAGCCCTGTGAATGGTTTTCAAATATTTGGGATGCACGTCGAAACTTTTACCTCCTGTTGTTAGTTTGAAACTTGGCTTGAATCGAATAGCGATTCGACCCGTATAGGTTCCTGCATACTTTCCAGTCAGAACATTGGCTTTGACCAAATCACCTGTCTGGAAGCCCATGAAAAACTTTTGAGCTGGGGCATGACGAATCGGAAAACCGTAGCGGTCAGTACCGCAACGTTGTCTTCTTCCATGCCCTTTAGCTTTAACAATCAAAGGTTTAACGCCCTTGAGAAGAAGTCGTTCTGGCGTGGAAGCTCCCACACAGGTGGCATCAGTCCAGTGATGTTTTTCAATTCCTCTGGTTTTACGGTTAAACTTTGTCCGACCTCCTGAACCTACCTCTACGGGCAAGCCCGTGCTGTAAAGTCTTCTGTATAATTCCCATCGGGTAGCGTTAACAGCGGCAGCATCCTTAAGAGGCGCTTTTGCTTGAGCTAAGACCCGTTTGAGAACTTCAGGTTTTTTCTTGAGGAACTCTTCAACAGGCTTGTTCCCTTTAGCTTGGTTGCAAGAATGACAACTAAGGCAGAGATTGCTGACTCTGCTTGAACCGCCTTTGCTTTTTGCAAGGATATGTTCAATCTCAAATGGAACGTTCTCAATGCCACAGTAAGCGCATTTTCTGCCCCATTTGGTGAGTAGATACTCCTTGACCTCAAAACCAAATAGTTCACCTTGTTGATACTCGACTCCGCTAATTTCTGGGTTCTCTATTTGCTGGAGGTCAAATCGAACTAACTCCTGAGAAATCGCGGTAACTGGACAGAGTTTTCTGATTCGTCTTACCCAAGTTTCTATGTTGGCAATTCGACTTTCAAGTGATGGTGGGAGCCATCCAGCTTTACGAGTTCTGTTTAAAAAACGAGGCTTGCGATAACGAGTTTTACGGTTACGGCGACCTCTCCTTAATGACCTGCGTGACTCAAGAGCATCTTTAATTTGTTGTCCTCGATGCGAGATTTCAAGCGCATTGGTTGCGCGACCTGTTTCTTCCTGGACAACAGCAATACCCGTGACTTTAGAGCCTGGGTCAATTTTGATTCGATGCGGATGAATGACGGAATCCTCAATAGTTCTGTCTTGCAGAACAATAGTGAATGGATACCTTCTGTAAACGCAAGCCTTCCCTTTGGTTAGCAGTTCTCTTGCCCGTGCTGGATGACAAGGGTCAAGAGGTTTCAAGTTTTTATCTAGTACAAAAACGCGCATTACTGCACCTCTCATTACTGGTAAAGTGAGCCTCGACGGTGTTAAGACTCGGTACTTTCTGAGTAACACTGGCTTTTCCGAATGACCTGTTTAATTACCCAGTTGTAGAGCAAGGAACTGGCACGCATTCCTTGGTACGAACTTTAACGCTTGGTCTTAACGGCTGCTAGTAGAACTAGCCGTCTGGTCAACAGGCGCGCATTCTGCGCCCACACTGTACCCGTAGGGTCAGTGTGCGGTAGTTGACTCTGACAGGGCTTGATAGACATCTTCTGTCAGGGTAACTGTGACTCGCAGGCGTGGTGGCATTTGTAACCATTGTTTGATTTCAATAACTCAATTATCGCGCCCAGATTCCTTTGCTTTCTGCGCTTGCCGCTCTTTTACAGCCTTAGTTAGCAAATAAGTTGCCAAACTGCTGATCGATCTACTTTCTTCCTCTGCCCATTCCTCCAAAGCTTTCTGAATTTCCTCTGGCAAGTATGCAGTAACGCGCCCGCGTGCAGCCATTCTTCTTACAGCCAAATCTCTTAACATAGTCCATCTTACGCTGCTGCGAGTCGAGACAGTTATAAATGTTACATTACACACTTTTTTAAGTCATTGTACGTCATAGTGTGTTAATCTTAAACCTAAGTTAAAAGCCAGCCCGAAACCGTGGAAAGTGGGGGCTGGCTCTGACTCCGTTATTAATTTGGAGACAAATTCCATTATGACTTATCGAGAAAGGTTGAATTGTTGGGCTATTGCCCGTCTATTGCCTAATCAGCAATGGATGATAATTGCTCGGTTTCGCAGTCGCTCAGATGCAGAGGGTCACTTTCAGTTTCTGCGGCGAAATACACCCAATGTGCAGATGAAGGTTGTGTTCGATATGCAGACAGAGCAATTGTGTCTAGCACAGGCTGGCGATCGCACGTAATATCGAATCAGGTAGTAGAGACGTTACATGTAACGTCTCTACCTGTATGGTTAATGCCGTTGTAGGGGCGGGTTTTACCAACCAATCTGTGGAATCACGAAATATGCAAGTTAAACCCGCCCCCCGCGCGAACCGGAGATGATATAAGCGATCGCAAACCGTCTCGTAAAACCCCAGAAACCCGGTTTTTCTAAAAAACCGGGTTTCTAATGCCCAAATCAAACCTATTGACTATGTTGCCCCGACTGTTGTAAATCAAGCATAGATTTTCCTGCAAAACTTCCCCGATTAACCTAATGCTAAAAATAAAACCTTTAATTGTTAGCTTATCCGTAATGTTACTTGCTATGGCTGCTGGATGTACTGGAAATTCGGAAAAAAACACTTCCGCCCCTGAAGCTAGCCCAGTAAAAAAAGAAACACAAGAAGTAAAGTCAGAATCACCGGCAGCGCAAGCAATTAAACTGGTAACCTCTCCGCCAAGCAATGGAGATCCAGCAATGCAACAGAAAACGCAACAATACGTTAAACAACTGGCGGCTAAAGGATTTACGGCGAAAGGTCAAGGGATATGGATTCAATCGGGGAATACGCTGTTAGCCAATTATCAGGGCACAACACCCCTACCTGCGGCTTCCCTGACCAAGGTGGCAACCAGCCTAGCAGCGCTTTCTACCTATGATGCCGATCGCCAATTTATCACGGAAATTGGGGCAACTGGGCCGATTCAAAACGGCGTCTTGCAGGGAGATTTGGTGATTCAGGGAGCGGAAGATCCGTTTTTTGTTTGGGAGGAAGCGATCGCTCTGGGTAACACTTTAAATCAGCGGGGAATCAAGCGGGTTACTGGTAATTTAATTATCGTCGGCAAGTTTTACATGAACTACGAGCAAAGCCCCCTCAAATCGGGTAATCTGCTCAAACAAGCATTGAATTCTCGTCTTTGGACTGCACCAGTGGCAACCCAGTATCAAACTTTACCTCCCGGAACGCCGCGTCCTGAAGTAAAAATTGATGGTTCGGTGCAGCTTTCTGCCATCACACCCAGCCAGGTAACGCCCCTAGTGCGTCATTATTCATACCCGCTAACCGAACTGCTGAAAAAAATGAATCGGTACAGCAACAACAAGATGGCGCAGATGATAGCCGATTCGGTCGGGGGTGCAAAAGTCGTAGCAGAAAAAGCAGCCAAAGCAGCGGGAGTACCTCAAAAGGAAATTCAACTAATTAATGGTTCCGGATTGGGAGAAGAAAATAAAATTTCTCCCCGCGCCGTCATAGCAATGTTTTTAGCAATTCAGCAATATTTGTCAACTAAAAACATGACAATTGCCGATGTTTTTGCCGTTGTCGGACAAGATCAAGGTATCTTAGAACAGCGTCAAATTCCGCCCCTATCGGTGGTTAAATCGGGAAGTTTAAATCGGGTGAGTGCTTTAGCAGGAGCATTACCAACTCAGCAGCAAGGAATTGTTTGGTTTGCAGTTCTCAATTCTGGGGGAGACTTAGAGAGATTCCGCGCCGAACAAGAGGTGCTTTTAAAAAGTTTTGTGCAGCAGTGGGGAGGGGTGTCTTCATCGCCTGCTGAGTTAACTCCATTATCCGAGAGTAAAATTAAAACCTCTCGCGACGAAATTGTGAATTAGTTATTGGCTAATTGCTAATTGCTAATTGGTCGTTAGTAGAATTAGGCGTGCAAGTTTAAGTTGGAGGCTAATTATGGAACTCAAGTCAGTGGCGATGGAAATTCCTTCAGGCAGTAACATTATTATTGGTCACAGCCACTTTATTAAAACAGTCGAGGATTTGTATGAGATTATGGTGGGGACTTCGCCACAGGTAAAATTTGGCATTGCCTTTTGCGAAGCATCTGGACCATGCTTGATTCGAGTGGTGGGAAATGATGAATCTTTGCAAGCAGTGGCGACTAAAAATGCACAAGCACTTGCCGCCGGACATAGTTTTGTGATTCTGTTAAAAGAGGCATTCCCAATTAACTTTTTGAATGCTATTAAGCAGTGTCCGGAAGTTTGCACAATTCATTGCGCGACAGCAAATCCCGTGCAGGTAATTGTGGCGGAAACTGAACAGGGACGCGGCATTTTGGGAGTTGTAGATGGGTTTTCGCCAAAAGGTGTGGAAAGTGCTGATGATGTGAAGGCACGCCAGGAATTTTTACGCAAGATTGGTTACAAACTCTAATGGGTGAATAATATCATGTCCGGTTCTTCACCCATAGTTAGGAATGACTTGGGAGAACGGTGACACGGTGACGGGTCGATATTTTTATTAAGGGTAATTAGGCGGAAATCATATAAGTAGGTGGAGGGAAATAAAGTGAAAATAGTTATCTAAGCATAGGGCAAGATCCAATACCCACCCCACAAGAATTTCAGCTCTCTTGTGGGGTGGGCGTCCCGCCTGCCCTGTGTTCAGTTTATTTATACTCACCTACTTATATGGGGAAACATTTTACGATACAGGAATAAGATTGCCGAATTTAGCAGAGGGTGGGCGCAGAGGACTGACAACTGCTGCGATAGAAGCATTACCCACCCAGGAAGAAGCTCTCAATTGACTGTACCACCGATCAAGACAAGATTGGTTTTCGTTTAAAGCCAGACTCTCCGCCAGTAGTAAACCAGTATTCCCAGGTGCCGCCAGAAGCGGTTGACCAATTATTGAGGTCAAAGCTGCCGCTTCCTGCTGGCGTGCCTGAAATTTTATAGACTTTAACAGCTTGTCCGTTATGATGCCAAATTAAGGGCAAATCTTGTTTAATTTGTTCGGGGACTGCGCCATTGGTTTGCAGAAAATAGGCATCTTGTCCTTGAGTGGTTCCATTGCCAAACACCTGAGCGATTCCTTTCTCATCAATCGCAACAAAGGCACCTTCTTCTAACCCAATGCCAAAAACCGGAAGTTGATTGTTTTTGTCATGCACGATTCTAGCCATAAAACCAAAAAGTCTCCCATATCTTGTTTCCGGATGCTCCTCATCAATCCGGTCTAAATGGGTGTCAGTGATGACATTTTTGAGCATGGGGACTTGCATAAAGTCGCTGCGATAAATATCTTTGGTATTGTGGTGAAAGGGATTATTCAAGATTTCTGAACTCAGCACCCCTTCATGGGCTGGTGCATAATAATAGTCTCCCAGAATAGCCATGCCAGCACTGGTGCCAGCAATCGGAACTTTTTTGTGATTAATTAAGTAATTAATTGCGTCTTCTACGGCTGAGCCTTCCCAATAATCTTCATATTGATTCTGATTCCCTCCAGCGATAAATAGGGCGTCAGCATCGCGGATGTATTGGATAACTTTGGGATGGTTGGCTGCTGCTCGGCTGTCAATAGAAAGTTCAGCGGCTGAACTGACAAAATCTCTATAATAATCGCAAACCCAAGCAGCCTGAGAGCCAATCCCACCGCAGCGAAGAACTAAATAATCTCCCCGATTTGCTCGTTTGAGGAACCATCGAGTGGCTGAATCTTCTCCAGATTTTTCCCCTTCTGCGCCGCCAATCAATAGAATGCCACCAATAGGTTTGGCAGCGGTACTATTAACGGTTCCGCATTCAATAACATACTCAAAGTTGCTAGAATTTTCCGATGTTGTTACCATAAATTTCATCCTTGCTTAGAAGCCGAAGGCATGGCAAGTAGCTGCTCTCAACGCTAGTCAAGTAGTGCGATCGGGTGAACTACCCACCACTAACCCGGAGTACCCTAGAATGCCATGTGCGATTCGTTACTGTCAAAATGGAAGGTCATAGACCCGCAATGTACACATGGCAAAGGCTCCCAGCCCTATGTATCGGCTGAAACCTTCCTTTGATACCAAATCCAGCTCGACAACCCCGGATACGAGCTTTGCGACATTGACATGATTCAATGCCAGTTAATTACTTTAACTTGCGAGGGGGTTTGGGGGAGCTATAAGTCCCACGTCCTACCCCGATAGGGGAGGCGTGGGATACATGGACTCCCCCAAGTAATTTTTGTTCGGTCAATCCCGACAAAAATTACAAACCTTCCGGAGATACCTTACCAATAATGGTATATAGTGGTAAGAGGAGGTAAGAGCCAATGCGACATCAAGCTGTCAAGGTTAGACTGTATCCGACAATTGAACAACAAGCGATACTAGCTCAACACTTTGGTTGCTCTCGCTGGTGGTGGAACTATGCACTCAATCTGTGCATTGAAACTTACAAAGCTACGGGCAAAGGTCTGACACGCGCTGCATTGAACGCTTATCTTCCTAAACTCAAACAACAAGAAGAAACGTCTTGGCTAGGTGATTGTTATTCACAAGTCTTGCAAGCTACTACACTTAATCTGGTAACTGCCTATAAAAACTTCTTTGAGGGTAGAGCTAAATACCCTAGATTCAAAGCTAAGAAAAACAGGCAGTCTATCGAGTATCCGCAGTCAGTAAAAGTAGTTGATGGTTCTCTCAAGTTCCCGGGTCGTGTTGGCACAGTTAAGGCTAAGCTTCATAGACCAATTGAAGGAACAATCAAAACTGTAACTGTCAGTATGACTCCTTCAGGGAAGTATCATGCTTCCGTGCTGATGGAGTTAGAGGGCAATAGCCCAACAGCTAGCACTGATGGGAAGGTTGCGGGTATCGATTTAGGATTGAAGGATTTTGCCATTGTCAATGATGGGGTCTTGACTTCTAAGTATGCCAATCCCAAGCATTTGACAAAACATGAACGTAACCTCAAACGGAAACAACAAAAACTAGCCAGAAAGGAGAAGGGAAGCAAGTCAAGAAATAAAGCAAGGAAATTAGTAGCTAGGGTTCACGAACGAGTTAGTAATGCCCGTCAAGATTACTTGCATAAGCTCACGAGAAAGCTTGTTGACGATAACCAAGTCATCGTAGTCGAAAGCCTGAATACTAAGGGTATGGTTCGTAACCACAAACTAGCTAAAGCAATCTCTGATGTGGGATGGGGAATGTTTGTCAATTTTATCCAGTACAAATTAGACCGTGAAGGTAAGGTGCTAGTAGAGATTGACAGATGGTTTCCCAGCTCCAAACTATGCTCAAATTGTCACTATCAAGTTGATGAAATGCCGCTAGATGTTAGGACTTGGATTTGTCCTAGTTGCGGCACTCACCACGCTCGAGACGGTAACGCTGCAATCAATATTAGAGCAGAAGGCATCAGAATATTATCGGTCTTGGGAACCAGGACTGCTGCTGATGGAGGGGATGTGAGTCCGAAGCTTGGGCGTAAGTCTAAGCTGACGCAATCCCCCATGAAGTCAGAAGCCTACGCTCACCCGTAGGGGAGCGTAGGTAGTTCACCCCACATTCCATCAATTCAGATGCACCCGCCTTCCTTTGAGCAAGTTCGGCTTCGAGTTGAGATAGCCTTAGGGGTGACAAGTATCGGTCAAAGCCTTACTGCGTGAGGCTTTGACCGATACTTGCCAAAAAAAAACAGCAAGGTCGCAGCCGCGATTAAAGCATGTCCAGCTTTTGCTCTTGGTGTTAAACTGCTCGTTTGAGGAGTTGGTGCAAGCGTTCCTCGAGGTAAAATCTCGGTCGTCGGACTGAAGCTCAACGGGTGGAAATTTTGGTGTAAAACAGCGATATGCACACCCTTAGCACTCGCGAAAGCACCCAGGATCGCAAAAATTAAACTCTGAGCGAGCGCAAAAATTGCCAAGCGATCCGATTGTTAGTTTGACTGAGACTCTAATCTTTTTAATTCGACTATAAGATTTTGAGCCTGACTCGCTAAAATTAAGAACCGTTGTGAAACCACAGCTAATACCTCACAAATTCTGGCAGCATCAACGGCAATTGTTAATGGTCTTTTGCGTTCTATCAGATCGGTTAAGATATTCAAGATAACTGTTGCTAGGTCTTCATCAGCATTTGACAACAAATTCAACAATTGATTGATATCTTCCCTTGCACCCAGTCGGTACTTCGCTGCAAATAGTTCAGCTTTTACTTTTAAACAATCCTCAGATTCGATGTTTAATTGCAGCTGTGGTAACAACTCAGGTGTACCTAGCAGTCCGAGGGAGTTGGCTGCATAGGCTCGAACTGTTTCATCAGCATCTTGCATTGATACTTTTAATGACTCTATCGCCTCGCTCTCGCCAAGATCCCCCAGAGTTTCCGCAGCCGAAGCACGAACCATCGGAGCGGGATCGTTAAGCAGCAAAGATTCGACTGGCTTCCTGGCTGGCGTATACCCAAGTATACCCAAAGAATCTACTGCCCCAGAGCGAACAAGACCTTCTGGATCTACCAGTAAGTTTATCAGTGCCGGCCCTACTGACTCTATTTCTTTTGCTCCTAGATCCCCAAGCGCTTCTGCTGCTGAAAAACGAATTGCATCATTAGGAGATTTTAGTAACTCTAAAATCTCTGGTACTGCAACGTAGGCTTTCATATCGACCAAATCTTGAAGCGCTGGCGCTTGCTCAGCAGGATTGCCCGTTCTACACTGCTCTACCAGTTTATCAATAATAGACTCTTGCATAACTCAACTCCTTAACTATGACGACTGTGCCTACAGCCTTTAGCTTTTTGCGTCGCTTTAATTCTCCCAATTCTGTTAGTATCTTGAGCAGACTTAGCTTGTTTCATCAGTAGAGCAAGCGCTTCACAGATGTCTCCCGCTTGACCCTGGCTTACCAGTTCATTAGCCTCTTGCATAATTCCTGTATCAGCCTGATTTCCAGGGGCAGCCATCATAACTATGCGAATATATTCTTCTATTTCTTCTAGCCTCTCCCTCGCAGCATTACCAGCTTTATTTAGTATATTTCTCAGTTCTTCCAGACTGCCATTGATGCCCTTGCCAATAGCGTCGGTAATCCTGCCAATTTCTTCCCAGCCTCCATTGTTCAACCACAAAACAACGATCGTCACTCCAACAACTCCCACTGCTACTGTCAGTCCCACAGGCCCAAAAACAGCGGCTGGGGCTGCTGCCGCCGGTGCAAATCGTTGGATTACCTCAGTTTTCATCTGTGCGGTTTGCTTTGAGGCACCTGTCTGCTGAACGACGTGAGTCAACTCATGCGCCATCAACTCATTATTCCCCGGCGCCTTTCCCGCTCCAAAGTAAATAAGCTGCTACGCATTTAAATCCAATAAAGAGGCGGGCAAGATGCCCACCCCACAAGAAGAAGGGAAAATTTGATTCTCAAATTAGGTGCGTAGCAGCTTATCGCTACCGTGCGTAAAAGCTTGTGCCCCCAACTCACGGTTCATCTGCACCGCTGCACCAACAATTAGCGATTGGCAGAACGTCAAAAAGGAACCGGGATTAAAGCATGTCAAGCTTTTGCTCTTGGTGTTGGACTACAATCTCACGGAGATCCTCATCGTCTTCTGTCAAATGCTGGGTGAGGAATTGCTCCAATTTTTGAGTTACCTGGGTAACTATTGCTTGAGGATTCTTAGTCTTAAAGTCACGCACAACAACCTGAAATGATGGCCTATCTCCCTACCAGTTATAGGTATACTTCCAATTTTGGTGGAAATAGCCACTGAAAAAATATTTGAGTTTTGCATCAAGGCTTTCACACCGATTAGTATAACTTTTGTCACTCATCTTCTAACTCAAATGCCAGAATCCCCAGTTCGCTATCATCAGGGAAAAATTCCTTGGCTTTTCTTAAAATTTCCTTAGCTTGAGAAATATCACCCAGATCTGCATAACATTTTATTTGACCAATCATTGCTGCCTTCAATCCTGATTTAGCTATCTCCTCTCCGGCATTAAAATATCTAATTGCTTCACTAGCACTATCGTTTATTGCATATTCAAAATTCCCCAACTCAATGCAAGCCTCTATTGATTTAGGATCTATTAAATGAGATATTTCTAGCTTTTCTCTTGCTTCATTTAAACTGGGAAAATTCGCTAGATCGTCTTTATCGATAAGTTGAATTAGTTTGGCATACTTAATCAGCAACTCAACCGAGTAAGGAAAATCAGCTAGCAAATCTTGCACTAATTTCAATGCCGATTCATAATCCTGCTGTTGATGTAGTGCATCCAGCTTTTCTAAACTCTCTTTGAAGTCCTGAATATTCATTTTCTATAGTTTCTCCATCAATCTCTCAGTCTGCTCAATCAGCTTTTTCATTTTTTTAGCAGCGGCAGAACCCCCCTCTGCCATCTCAACTATCTGAGCATAAGTATGATTTTCTAGCTCGGAAGCATAACTCTCACTTTTTTTCAGAGTTGAGGGAATTAAATCTCCCGCTTTTTTACCCTGTATTCTTAAAACCTTCTTCACTTTCTCTTCTAATGCATCAGCTTTTTTCATTGCTGTCGCAATTTGCTTCGGTACTCTAGCCAAATCAAAAGCATCTCCGACTATGGGAATAAAACCAATTGCTGTTACCCACCAGGGGTCTTCTAAAACACCTATTAAGTCATCAGCTTCCTTAGCAAACTGTTTGGCAAATTTTTTGATAGCTATTTTCTGAATTTTGTCCTTTATTTGTTCCTTAATAAATTTCTTCAGGATAGCTAAAGAAGCCTTTTTAGCACCCATTTTGACAACAAATGAAATAAAAGAGGCTTGAATGCTAGGTGTAGACAAACGACTAATTTGCGGTTGTCTAGCACTGCTAATATTGGTTGCTTGCAGTTGATTTTGCACCCCACCCGTCTGCTGAACGACGTGAGTCAACTCATGCGCCGTCAACTCATCCTTACCAGGCGACTTCCCCGCACCATAGTAAATATCGCTACCGTGAGCGAAAGCTTGAGCGCCTAATTCCTGGTTCATCTGCACGGCAGCACCGTCTGTATGCACCCGCACACCGCTAAAATCAGCACCAAACCGGGGTTCCATGAAGGCTCGCACTTCATCTGATAAAGGGCTGCCACCCCCCTTACTGCCACTCAGTTGGCTCTCTAAATTGCCGCTATTTTGGGACTTGCCCTCTGGTGCAGGTTTGGTTTGTACTTCTTCTTCCTTGTTTTCCTCTGGGGCAGTTTCTCTTTGGATGCTACCTGAGTGAGGTTTTGTTTGTACTTCTTCTTCCTTGTTTTCCTCTGGTGCCGTTTCTCTTTGGATGCTACCTGATTGAGGTTTTGTTTGTACTTCTTCTTCCTTGTTTTCCTCTGGTGCCGTTTCTCTTTGGATGCTACCTGAGTGAGGTTTAGCTTGTACTTCTTCTTCCTTGTTTTCCTCTGGGGCAGTTTCCCTTTGCACCAGCGGCGTAATAGCAGCTGCCAGAGGTTTAGTTTGCACTTCCTCTTGTTTTTCCTCTGGTGCCATTTCCCGTTGAATTGGCTGAGAGCTTCCCGGCGCAGGCATGGTCATGACTTTATTTGCCATCGCGTCTGCTTCCTGTTCGTATTTATCTCCAGGTGTGCCGACTGTAAGCTTTGCCTGTACACCCGCTTGACTGGGTGCTTCTACCGTTACCCGACTCCAGTCAACGTTACGGCGTTTTGCCTGCACTGAAGGCGTCTGCTTTGGCGCTGGCGCATCGTAAATTGGGTCGCTGAAAGGTCGCTGCCAAGATGAACTTTTTTGCACCGGCATCGAAGAATTCGATCCTGATTTTTTCTGCGCCCATTGCCTGCTCATACGCCGCCTCTTCTTCTAGCCTATCTTGGGGCAATTTACCTTATTTTGGCATAACTGCTTCCACCATAAGGTAACATAAAATAAATCTTAACTTTACGGGACAATGAAAGTGTTATACCCAACCTTTAATTTCCGCGTCGGTTAGGGTTCTCTCCAACTTGACATATTCATTCCGCGCGGCTTCCAATAAGTGTTTCATCTGCACTGGCTCCCCGGCATCGGCTGCCATAAAAGCGGCATTTAAGGCAATATTGCGGATATTCCCGCCTGCTACGTTTAACCGGGCTAATTTGTTGCAATCTAACCCTTGGGTTGGCGTATTTTTGGGGAAAATCCGCCGCCAAATTTCAGCCCGATCTTTGGCATCTGGGAAAGCATACTTCACCACAAACCGAATGCGGCGCAGAAAAGCAGTATCTAAAGAATCTTTCAAATTCGTGGTCAAAATTGCTAAACCTTGGTAAGATTCCATGCGTTGCAGCAGATAGCTAACTTCCATATTGGCATAGCGATCGTGGCTGTCTTTTACATCAGAGCGCTTGCCAAAGATGGCATCCGCTTCGTCAAATAACAAAATGGTCGCGCCACCTTCCGCTGCATCGAAAACCCGCCGCAAATTCTTCTCGGTTTCGCCAATATATTTGCTGACTACAGAACTTAAGTCAATCCGGTAAAGATCGAGTTGCAATTCTCCAGCTAAAACTTCTGCTGACATGGTTTTACCCGTACCGCTGACACCCGCAAATAAGGCGCTAATTCCTAAACCTCGCCCTCCTTTACTAGCAAATCCCCATTGTTCGTAAACTTTGGTGCGTTGTCTGACATGAGCGGCAATTTCTCGCAATGTTTGGCGCGGTGCTTCTGGTAATACTAAATCATCCCAAGTTGCGGCGGGTGAGATGCGTTGGGCTAAGTCATCTAAGCGGGGGCGAGATTGAGCGCGACAGATGTCCCATAATTGAGGCAGAGGGGCCCAGGTGCGGAGGTGCAGAGGAGAATTATCATCTTTGCTCTCCCCTGCAATGCGTCCTAACGCTTCACTACAAACAGCATAAATTGTGGGGGCGTTGAGGTTAAATTGCTCGACTAATACTTCTACTTGTCCGTTGAGACTGGGTGCGATTTCTCCTAAAGCGTTTTGCCAGATTTCTAGTTGTTCTTGTTTTGTGGGGGGATGGACATCAAAAGTAATTAGGGGACGCTTGGGTGCGGGGCGGCGATCGCGCGTCGTTATAATTAACCCAGTGGTGATACTTTCCATCAGTTGGGCGATCGCATTCTCTTTTGCCCCATCTTCCCGCTGCCATTCATCGCAGTCTAATAACAAGGCACATCGACTCAAACGCGCTTCTCTCTGCCACAGTAATATCAAGTTATTCAATTCGGCGGTAACTGTCGGAATTACCCTGGCGGATATTGCGGCTAATTTCATACCTGCGATTTCACATGCAGTGGATGCGATCGCAAGTTTAGCCGCTACTTCATCCCCGCATAATTGTACGATTGGTAATGGGTAATTGGTAATAGGTAATTGGCGAACAGAAATGCTGCCTTGCTCATCTCCCCAGTTATTAGACAAAATTCCGGCTATTTGTGTGGCGATTGTTGCCTGCGAACGCACTAACAAACCACTTGTCGATACCGGCGATATCGTCCCTTTGAAATATTCATCTAAACAATCTACTCCCATTAAATAGTGTAAGATTCGCTCGTTAATTCGCAACGGACTGTGGGTAATAGTTTTACCCCCGCCAACCTCAATTAATTGCCAATAACGTAAAGGACGATCCGGAGAAATAGCATCCCAATGGGGTGCGGCAAAAACCGACATTGCCAGATTAAACGTAGGATAGCTTAGTTGCGGATCTTCCTGAGCGATCGCGCACAAACTGGCAAACGTGGCATCCAATTCCATGCCAACGCATAACAGCAGCAGATTCCCCTCAAAATCCGATAAGCCGAATTCAGTACAAAGTTGTTGCAATGCCGAGGGTGCAGGCAGATCCGCCGCCGCCGCTAGTAATGCCGATTGAATTTCTGCTTCAGATAAAGAAATCGGCTGATTTTTTAAGTTGGCAACGTAACTTTCTAACACTTGGCGCACTGCTGCCACAGATGCCATTAGATAGCGATAGTTGCCTGCTTGCCAGTTTTTGCTTGCTGTAACATGCATCACTAACTCCTGACGAATCGGTAGGGGGCTGTTGGGACGTATTTTTATCTTTACCAAATCTCGATCAAACTTTTCTGGCTTTCGGCTTGCAAGCCACAGCCATTTTCAAGTAAGCTGCCAAAAACTCTGACCCTGGTGTGGTAGCAAGTATAACTCATGGCCTGGGAAAGGGTACAAAAATCTTCCTCACACAGTCCCACTCAAAAGCAAAGTCACTCTTTGTTTGAAACGCGCCCTTTTTCGAGTCAATAGCAGTTGCGGTGCAAGAGTACCATCCCTCGATCAAAGAGTATTTTGACTCTTGGGCAATTTTATCTTTAGAAGCTCTAGATTTAGAGCCTTCAGCTTGTCTGAGCGCAGGTTGGAGAGGATGCGTCCCTTGCGCGGAAGCGAGGCATATCGCGTATCGCCTCGTAGTCTGGGAGATTCTCGTTAACGGGTTTTTCTGTTTGTGCGTTCGCGAAGCGTTCCCCTTGGGAAATCGCTGCCTTCACTCGCTCCAGCAACTCGTCTGCGTCGCCGCCTTCCTCCACACAAGCGCTTTCTTGCTGCTGCCAACTGCTCCACTACTGGCTTAATGGGAGCTTTGATATACTCCCCGCCGTAGAACGGCGGGGATTCTTGACGCTTCATCGAGATGTGCCGCAAGCGGTCTTACCTTCTCTCTGCGTCTGTTTAAAGTCGTGGCGATATCCCATCCCGACTTGAACTATATTTTTGGCGGCGTTTTCGTCTCTGTCGTGGTGTGCCCCGCAGTTGAGACAAGCTATTTCTCGGATCTTGAGATCCAGTTTACCCCATCTAAACCCGCACTCCGAACAAATTTGACTTGTCGGCTCCCACCTACTAATTACCCTGAAATCGCGCCCGTATTTATCGCATTTAGCTTCGATTAAGGTGCGAAATTCATACCATCCCTGCAAACTAATTGCTCTGGCTAGGGGAGCGGTTTTTCGCCATGCCCGACACGTTGAGGTCTTCCAGAATCACAGCTTGGTTCTCCCTGACAATTCTGGTTGACAGTTTGTGCAGAAAATCGGTGCGCTTGTCCGCAATCTTATTGTGCTGTTTGGCGATGCGGATTCGGGTTTTATTGCGTCGTTTTGAGTCTTTCTGTTGGCGCGCTAACTTGCGCTGCAACTTCCTAATTTTGCGGTTTTATTTTGAGTATTCCGGGCCTTTTACCTGCATCCCGTCGCTAAGTGCAGCAAAGGTTTTGATACCTAAATCAATCCCAATTGACTCGTTTTTTGCCTGAACGCTAACCGGATTTATCTCGAATACAAAGATCAATAAATAGCGGTTGGCACAATCTTTGATTACCGTTACCGAACTAGGTTACGATGGCAATTGGCGGCTCCAAATCGGCTTAACGTTACCGATTTTAGCTAAGTAAACTTCATCTCCTTTTAAAGAAAACCCGGCATTAGTCAAGGTTGCGGACTGCCTGTTTGTCCGTTTTTTGAATTTAGGTTTCCCTACTTTCTTGCCTTTACGCTTGCCTTTTAGGGAATCAAAATAGCTTTTGTAGGCAGCGTCCAACTGTTTGAGGGACTGTTGCAGGGCGACAGAAGATACGTCGTTTAGCCACAATCTTTCCTCTGTCTTTTTAGAAATTGTCAAAGACTTACACAGTTCGTTAAAGCCGGGAAATTTGTTTTTAAGCGACTTTGCCAGGGCATCGTTCCACACTACGCGCACGCAACCAAACAACTGAGCTAAGCTCTGCTGCTGTTGGTCTGTTGGATAGAAGCGGTATCGATACCTTGCTTTCATGGGGTATGTTAAGATTGGTCTGCCTTCTAACACAGATATACAGCAATCACAACCAAATACCGGAAAGAAAGACACAGTGTTTCGGATATTAAGATTCATTTAGTTGGCGTGACAAAATACCGCAGACCTGTATTTACAGCAGAGAGTCTGAACGGAATTGAAAAATCTTTTCAGGAAGTGGCGAAAAAGATGAATTTTCAGATATTAGAATTTAACGGGGAATCCGACCACATTCATGCTTTAATTGAGCTTCCGCCAAAGCTTTCTGTGTCTCAGATTGTTAATGCTTTAAAAGGGGTATCGAGTCGCCGATACGGACAAGCCGGACATCCTAAACCTTACGGGAAAGACGCTCTGTGGAGTCCTAGCTACTTTGCTGTTTCGGTTGGAGGCGCGCCAATTGAAGTTTTAAAGCAATACATCAAGGGACAATTAAAGCCGTCCTAGAAGGACGGGGCTTTAAACCCAAAATTTTGGTGTTGCTATTTATACTAAAAATCCCGTAAGATCGTGGTTTTATAGACAGTAGCCTTAAATACAACAATGCGTAAAATACTAATATATATCAATACCAATATTAAGAAAGCTTGATATTGTTTTGTCTTCGCCAATTTTTAGGTTTTCAATGTCTAGTAGTGATGAGTCTGTTAGCAACCCCGTTCCCTTACTAGAGGAAGCCGCTGTCATTAGCAGCCCCAATCAAATTCTCTCTACGGAAGAACTAAGTGTACTGAATGTGCGCTCGAATCGCCAGGGATTGGTGCAACTCGCCGGACATTTAGCCGTAATGGTTGTGAGTGGCTACTTCTGGGCAACCCATCGCAATCATCTGCTGCTAGCAATACCTGCTTTAATCGTGTATGGCTTTAGCCTTGCTGCCATGTTCGCACCGATGCACGAAAGCGTCCATCGCACCGCGTTTGCCAACAATCGCTTGAACGATTTTGTTGCCTGGTTTGCTGGGCTGCTATCGTTCTACAACAGTACGTTTTACCGCCGCTATCATAAATGGCATCACCGCTATACGCAGATTCCAGACTTTGATCCCGAACTAAGCGACCCGAAGCCAAGCAATTTGTGGGAGTATCTTTTAGAAATTAGCGGTTTACTCTGGTGGTGGGGTAAGTTACGCGGACATTTTAGCGTTGCCACAGGTCAATTGGATAACTGTGCGTTTATTCCCGAAACGGCACGAGATGAAGTAGTGGGTTCGGTGCGGCTGCAACTGGGAGTTTATGCAAGTGCGATCGCACTTTCCATCCTATTTCAACAACCTTGGTTTTTCCTGTACTGGTTACTGCCTTTAGCCGTCGGACAGCCGATTTTACGGATGATTTTGCTAGCCGAACACACTGGCTGTACTCTTGACGCTAACTATCTCACCAATACTCGCACGACGCTGACCATCGCGCCTATCCGCTTCCTGATGTGGAATATGCCTTTCCACGCCGAACATCACCTCTATGCGTCGATTCCGTTCCATGCTTTGCCCGCCGCACACGAAAAACTGCGCCCTCACTTTGCTCATGTGGAATCGGGCTATCTAAATGTCAACCGTACCCTGATCGCCAATTTCGGCAAGAATATATGATGACTCGTTCTCCTAGTTGTTTTATTTTGGAGAACTTCTCGCTCCAATGTGGAGTGGTGTTGCCCCAAGCCCAATTGATATATCAAACTTATGGAGAATTGGCAAGCGATCGCAAAAACGTCATCCTTTATCCCACATCCTACGGCGCACAGCACAGTGACATCGACTGGCTGATTCGTCCCGATGGCATCTTTGACCCGAACGGTTGGTTTATCATCATTCCCAACATGTTTGGCAACGGGCTATCTACCTCTCCCAGCAATTGCGATCGCTGTAAACTAACCGAACAAGGGTTTTGGTTCACCCACCTCGATAACGTGCGTGCCCAAGAACAATTGTTACGCCAAGTCTTCCAAATAGAACATTTAGCGCTGGTTTATGGTTGGTCGATGGGCGCACAGCAAGCTTATCATTGGGGTGTATTATTCCCCGACCGCGTTGCACGAATTGCGGCTGTTTGCGGTACGGCACGCACCACCGACCACAACCGCATTTTTCTCCAAAGCCTGCGGGCAGCCTTAACGGCTGACCCAACTTGGACGGGTATCGGTTTTGATGGCATTCCGGAACGGGGCTTGCGCGCCTTTGCCCGCATTTATCCTAGTTGGGCGGCTTCGCAAGCTTTCTACCGGGAAGGAATTTATTACCAACTCGGTTACAACTCCCTTTAATACTGCTCCATAAAACTAATACAACACCGGACATGTCCCGACATTGAGGTTTACTTCCTGCTTCAACCAGAGGTGACGGCACTTCTGGGTCCACAGGCTTGAAATCGGGTTGAGCCAACCCTACTGCACTTACTATTAGGAGCATTTGCCAAGTTGATTGCAGCGTGAAGATCCCGATCTTCCCTATGCCCACAATTCGGGCATACAAAAGTCCTGTCATTCAACTTCAATCCTTCGTTTTTATGCCCGCACTGACGACATTGTTTTGAGGAGGGATACCAACGTGAGACAATCTCCAACTGAGAACCAAAACTCGGAGCTTTGTACTCCAATTGGCGACGAAACTCATAGAATCCTAAATCGCCAATTGCCTTGGATAGCTTGCGATTGGCAATCATCCCTGACACATTCAAGTCTTCAATGCGAATGTGAGCATATTTGCGGCAAATGTCCGTAGTTGTCTTATGCAAAAAATCAAGGCGCTGATCGGCAACGAGTTTATGCAACCGTGCCAATCGTTGGAAATACTTCTTGGCGTTGTTAGAAGCCCCAATTCTGGCCCTTCTGTTACCGAATTGTTTGTTACGGTTACGGTACTGAAGTTCCTTGAGCTTGGTTATCGCTTTTTGGAGAGGTTTTGGAGCTTCTAACTCTGTTCCATCACTGAGAGTTGCCAACGTCTTCACACCCAAATCAATCCCTACAGGTTCAGTTACTTCATGCTGAATCGGACGAATTTGCTCTGCATCGACCGAGAATGAAACATACCATTTGCCAGCTTCACGACTAAGGGTGAAGGTCTGACTCATATAGCTTTCATCCAGCGGTTCTTGCAAACGAAATGTTCCAATTGTGGGGAGCTTGATTGTTTTTCCTGCTTCGGCCAAGCATTTGCCATTCCCGTCATAAACGGTGAAAGACTGTTTATCTTTCTTCCGTTTATAAGTGGGGCATTCTGACAGTCCTTCACGCCATCGGCTCCATGCCCTCTGCAAATGTTGAAACGCTGATTGATACACCTTGGATGAGAGTTGATTCATCCAGGCGTTCTCAGGTTCTTTCTTGACGACATTTGTAAAAATCTTTTTGATGGCTTTAATTCTTTTGCTGTCAGAGGCTTTGGAGCCAGCATCAACCGACTGCCAAAACCGGGTTAACCCATAGTTATAAACCAATCGAGAGCATCCTGCATGTTGTGCCATTCGCGTCATCTCTCGTTTATTCAATTTGAGTTGACGTTTCACTGCAAACACAGGACTCCCCTTTGAGCCACTGGAATCATTGTAACACAATTCTCGTTACAATTATATGGTTCAATACAATCCTTACGTCAGGATTACAGAAGAGGAGCGCCTGGTTTCAGACGACTACTGTAAGGCAGTATATCGAACTCGAGCCGATGTGATGAGTGAGTTCATTCGTTCCTTAAAACGAAAAAATAAGAATAATCTAGATGGGTTGTAATGACCGGAAATATCCTGTTAATCATGAATTAAATCGCTACTCCCTGTTGCGATTTTGGGAAGCCAACTACCGCCAACGGGAACCCCACAATCTGCTGGCAATGATTGATACCTGGCTGCGTTGCGATGTCAGCGATAACCCAACTTATCAAGGGGATTACAAACGCGATCTCAGTTCAATTAAAGCCAAAACCCTCGTCATGCCTGCAACTACAGATTTGTATTTCACACCTGAAGATTGCGCCCTGGAAGCAGCGCTGATTCCTGATGCCTTCTACCGACCGATTGCATCAATTTGGGGTCATCGCGCTGGCAATCCTTACCAGAATCCTGACGATGAAGCCTTTATCCGCGAGGCGATTCGGGAATTGCTTGCTAATTGAATTTATATCTTACTGTGTTAGGTGGTAGAAGATCATCTACTTCCTCCTTCTTCTTCCTTCGTGTCCTAGGGAAGATAGCGCGTTCAATAATACTAATTCTTCCCACGAGAAAGGAGTAAATCTTTGCTACTTATTTTTGACTTTTGAATTTTGACTTTTGAGGCTAACCTAATGACGACTTCCCTCTCTGACATCGCCCGCTTCGTTACTTTCTAATCTGCTTTACCGATTTGTTTGGCGTCCAACGTGCCAAGTTAGTGCCCGCCCAAGCGATTGACACAATGGCAGCGAATGGGGCGGGATTTGCCGGGTTTGCTGCCTGGTTGGACATGACCCCTGCCGACCCAGATATACTGGCAATTCCTGACCCCAACAGTTTATTTCAACTTCCCTGGCAGCCCGAAGTCGCTTGGATGCCTGCTGACCTCTACACGATGGATGGACGACCTGTTGGGCAAACTCCCCGCCTCGTCCTGAAGCGCGTTTTGCAGCAAGCGCAGGACATGGGTTATAGCGTTCGCACTGGCGTTGAGTGCGAGTATTTTCTGCTGTCCCCCGATGGGACGCAAATTTCCGATCCGCGCGATCGCGCCACTAAACCCTGCTACGATCAACAAGCTTTAATGCGCCGGTTTGAAGTCATTTCCTCTATCTGCGATGCTATGCTGACCCTCGGTTGGGGTGCTTATCAAAATGACCACGAGGATGCCAACGGTCAGTTTGAGATCAACTGGATGTATGCTGATGCCCTCGTAACTGCCGACCGCCACGCCTTCTTCAAATATATGGTGAAAGCGATCGCAGAAAATCACGGGTTGCGAGCTACGTTCATGCCCAAACCTTTCCCCCACCTGACCGGAAATGGCTGCCATACGCACATTTCTGTCTGGGATAGCGCCAAAAGTGCCAACCTGTTTCACGACCCCCAAGGAGAATTGGGACTTTCAACCCTGGCTTACCAGTTTATCGGTGGTGTGCTGCATTCGGCTCAAGCGTTATGCGCTTTCACCAAAGAAATGGGTCTTTTGCCCCGTCCTTCTAGGACGGCTTTTCTTGATTTCTGATGTACTGTTTGAGAACTTCGAGTGGTGCGCCGACTACAGATATAGCAAAGTAGCTGGGACTCCAAAGCGCTTCTTTATGA